>NZ_JBEXQG010000033.1:0-93291 GCF_040612485.1 Streptomyces sp. NPDC006385 | reverse complement strand
GCCCATGAGGGGTGGGTCTCGTACGGGTGACACGGCTAAGGTGGCGTGGCGACAGAAAAGACGAGCCACGGGGGGCAGTTGTGCCGTCGGAATACATGGACTCCGATCCCGCGGTCCTCAAGACCGAGGGCTTCCACATGTTCAACGTCGGGGTGGACTTCGCCAAGGCCGTGACGACCCTGCAGGCCGGTCTGGGCGCCCTCGAGCAGGGCGACACCCCGCCGTGGGGTGACGACGACATCGGCGAGAAGTTCGGCGTCGTCTACGAGGGCCTGCGCGACGGCATGTACGAATCGATGGCCAGCCTGGCGGAGCGCATCGCCGGGATGGGGGTCGCCTTCGGCAGGATGGGCGTGGCGCACGAGCTGAACGAGGCCGAGCAGGACGCCATCTGGAAGCAGACGATGGCCGAGTACGACGGTCAGGTGCAGGTGCCGTCCGGGGCCGTACACGCCACACTGCGGCCTCGCCAGGACCTCTGATCCGCAACGGACACATGGGGTCCACCGACGCAAGTAGGGTGAGCCCCACACGTCGTTCGCACGTCAGGAGAGGCCCAGCGGCATGACCGAGGCACACAACAACGAGGTCGGGACTCAGGCCGAGGACATCAAGGCGCGCAAGGAACGGGAGCGGGACGAGCTGTACGCCCTCGACATCTCCGGGGCCGAGTGGCACTGCGCGCCCGGTACCGAGGAGCACGAGGAGCGGGTCGAGATCGCGTACCTGCCCGAGGGCGCGGTGGCCATGCGGTCGTCCCTCGATCCCGACACTGTGCTGCGGTACACCGAGGCGGAGTGGCGGGCGTTCGTGCTCGGGGCGCGGGACGGGGAGTTCGATCTGGAGCCGGCGCCGCACAACGGGGGTGTGGTGGCCGAGTAGGCTCGGTCCCCGTCGTACGTGAGGACTTCCCGGCAGCCGTCCGCAACAGCGGGCGGCGGCTGTTCTTGCGGCAGACGGTCGAGAAAGCGGTCGAGCTGATGGAGCGGGGTCAGCCGGCCCCTTCCCCCAGTGCCCTGCAGGCCACCCCCGTGCCTGGTGCGACGGCCCAAAGCGCCGTCCGAGAAGCGCTGGTGAGGCACTTGACCATCACGAAGAGGCAGACCGGTCCCGTGATCGCCGCGACAGCCATGATGCTGCCGCGGCAAATTTTCCGGACCGGCCGCCGCGGTGCCATGGTCGGACTCCCCTGCTCCGTACTCCTCATCGCGATGGGCGCCGTCGGCGTCTTCGGGGCTGTCGTGATCGCCATCGGGAACCAGAAGGGCGAATCCCCCCGGCGGGCTTCGCGGGCCTCTGCCGTCAGCAGGTGGTGGCGGCGGTCCAGCAGTACGTCCCGCACATCTGGCTCGGTGAGTCGGAGCGGGCGGAGGGGCACATCGGCCGTCCTGACGTGACGGGGCACAAAGAGTGGACTCGGGGCCGTACACAGTGACGCACCAGTTGTGACGGGTCGGCTGCCGTTCCGGCCAGCAGTCCACCGCTCGTACCAACAGACCCGCCCTGCAACGAATTTGTGACAGCAACCCTCTCAAGTTGCCTGCCGGTGACTCCTTAAGCTGGTGGCACGGCTGTACATCTGTGTTGTTTTCCTTGATAGGTCAGGGAGTTGTACGGCCGTGCTGGCTGACGGGGGTGCTTTCTGCTGTGGCGATGATGTTGCCGGACGAGCTCGAGTGGGTTCTCGAGATGCTGGGCTACCGGTGGCCGACGGCGAACGAGGACAAGCTCAGAGACTGCGCCGCCGTGTGGCGGAAGTTCGGCGAGCAGGTCACCGATCTGCACACCAAGGCGAACACCAGCGCCGGCCAGGTGATCGAGCACAACGCCGGCGACTCGATCGACAAGTTCCGCAAGACCTACGAGAAGTTCGACGGTGGAGGCGGCCAGGACGGCTACCTCCGCAACGCCGCCGAGGCAGCCTTCCTCATCGCGAACGTGCTGGAGGCCTGCGCCTACCTCGTCGAGTTCGCCAAGTGGGCGGTGATCGCCCAGCTGATCGCCCTCGCCATCCAGATCGCCGCCGCCGCTGCCGCCGCACCGTTCACCTTCGGTCTGTCCTCGGTAGCGGGAATGGGCGCCACCCAGGCCGCCCGCCTGATCGTCCGGCGCCTACTCGACGAGCTCAAACAGGCGATGTTCGAGGCGCTCATCGAGACGCTGAAGGAGCCTGCGATCTCGGCGGTCGAGGCGATGATCACCGACCTCGTCCGGCAGACGGTGAACGTCGGCTTCGGCGCCCAGGAGGGCTACGACATCGGCGCCACCATGAAGGCCGGCGGCGAGGCAGGTCTCGACGCTCTCAGGCAGAGCCCGCAGACCTTCGCCGAGGGCCTGCGCGACAGCCTGGGCCAGAAGGCGGGCAGCCGGGCTCGGGACGCCATCGACAGCCGTATCGACGGGTACGACGGGCCGTCGGGGAGCGACATCGGTACCAACGGAGGGAACAGCGGGAGCGGTAGCTCCGACGGCAGCGGGGACTCCGGGTCGGGCAGTTCCCACTCCTCGTCCTCCGACTCGTCGAGTTCGTCGGGTTCGGACTCATCCACGTCGACGCATGCGAGCAACGGCAACGGCCCCGGCGTAAACATAGGAAGCGGCATATCCGCCGACACGGGCGGCAACGACATCGGCGCCCCGAACGTGGGTCCGGGCCCCGACTCCAACTCCGGGCCGGGATCCGACTCCGGGAGCCCGTCGTCCTCGGACAGCCCTTACTCGAGGCCGACGCCCGCCACCGGGCCGTCCCTGTCGGACTTCGACGACCCCTCGCCCGGCGGAACCTCACCTGGTGGTACGGGCTCCAACGGTTCGTCCGCCACCCCGAGTACGTCCGGCCCCTCGCACTCCGGCGGCGGCTCCCCCGTGTCCGGCCTGTCCTCCCCCACAGCGCAGTCCGCGCCCACGCCCGCGTCATCCGGCGGTACATCGTCCTCGCCCGGAGGCGGCTCGATCGGCACCCAGATCGACGGCCTGGCCGCGAGCGCGCCCACGCAGTCCAACGCGGCGCCCACGCCGACGGCCGACCACTCCCCGGGGGGAACAGGCGGCCGTACGGACGGCGGCTCGGCCATGCCGACCTCGCCCACGGCACCTTCCACCGGGGGCGGCGCGGCTCCGGGCACGCACAACGCCCCGAGCGGCTCAGGCGGCACCTCGTCCGCGACGAGCCCGAACCCCAACTCGGGCCCGGCGAGGAATCCTTCCGCTGGCACACCCGGCACGCCGTCCGCTGCGGCTTCCGCCGCCTCTACCGTTACGAGCCCGAGCAGTTCCGCGTCCGCTCCGACGAGGAATCCTTCCGCCACGACGCCGGGCACCACGGCGTCCGCCACGGGAACGGGGCCTGCCTCGACGCCGAGCCCCACCACGCCCTCGACTACGCCACGGACAACGCCGTCGTCGACGCCGTCGCAGACGCCGGGTTCTCGAATACCCGGCTCCGACGGCCGGTCCTCTGGTACGGCGGACAGTCGAATACCGAACCAGAGCACTCCGGGCACGACGCCGGGAGACCGCACGCCGCCTCGGGACACCCCGGGCACGACGCCGGGCGAACGGACCCCTCCGCGAGACGGCGCCACCACAACGCCGGGCGACCGCACCCCGAACCGGGACAACGCCAGCACCACGCCCGGCGACCGCACTCCGCCGCGTAACTCCGCGGACCCGACCGGCGCCCGTACGCCCGGCCAGAACCCGAGTCAGACCACCCCGAACCAGCACCCGGCCCAGTCGTCGCCTTCCAGGACCCCCTCCGCGTCCACCAACACTCCGACGGCCACGCCTTCCACCTCCTCCACCAACGGCACTGACCGAGCCTCGACCCCGAGCAGCAACGCCCAGAGCCCGTCAACACAGCCCGGCCGCTCTCACTCACCCGGCACGCCGCCCACCCCCGGCACTCCGAATCAGCCGAGCCCCGGCACCAGCCCCACCCCGCCGCGGCCTCACCAGCCCGCCGGCCACACGCCCAACACCCCGCCGAGCCCGAGCCCAAGCCCGAGCCCGAACAACCCCACACCGCAGCAGCCGGCCGCACAGCCCCACAAGCCGGAGAACGCGCCGCCCGACCGGGACCGGCAGCACCAGCAGCAGGTGACGGCGGTCCCGATCCACACGGTCGTCACGACCCCGGGTCCCTCGCAGTCACCGTCCCACGCGGACCCTGCCACGCCTCAGCACCCGGGTTCACCCCAGGCCACCCCCAACAACTCCAACAACCAGAACCACCCCCAGCAGGACAGCCTGGACGACATCCGCGCCGACCTGGACCACGCCCCGGGAGGCCTGTCCCACCCCGACCCCGCCGATCAGCAGGCTCTGGTCGACGCGGTCCCGCACCACGAGGACGGCACCCCACAGCGCTTCCCCGACCCCTTCGGCCCCTGGGCCCAGCTCCAGAACGACGGCGGCAACACGGTTCCCGGCCGCAGCAACAACTGCGCCGACTGCTCCCGCTCCTTCCTGGAGACCTGGTACGGCAACCCCCAGGTCTCGGCCCCCCGAACCATCGACCTCGACGAGAACGGCAAGCACAACCCGTTCACCCCCGAGGACAACGCGAACGACAACCAGATCCGCTGGACCGGCGCCGCCCACACCTACGCCGGCCCCGGCGGCGACCCCAACACCGCCAACACCATCGCCTCCACCCTCCAGCAAGCCGGCCCCGGCTCAGCCGCCATCGTCCAGGTCGACTGGCCCGGCGGAGGCGGCCACGCCTTCAACGTCGTCAACCACAACGGCAAGATCGTCTGGATCGACACCCAGAGCGGTGAGGTGAGCGACAAGCCCCTCCACATCGACAAGGCCGCACACGTCTGGCACATCCCGCTGGACGCCGACCGCAATCCCATCGACACCACCCAGCCCGACGACAAGGACGCCGAGGACTCCAAGAGCCAGGACAACGAGGCTCAGGACCAGAACGGCGACGCGTCCCAACACGAGAACTCCGAGAACAGGCAGGCCGACCAGGCGGATCCCTCGGACGAGACACGGGCACACACTCCCGACGCCGTACGGGAGTCGGAATCCAGCCCCCGCACCAACGAGACCAGTACGCCCGGCCCCGACCGGACCACCGCAACACCCGAGTCGCAGGCGACATCGCAGAGCGACCGCTCCGACGGCTACCGCTCCGACGGCTCCGTCCGTTCGGACGATCCACGCAGGCAGGAGCCGTCCAGCCCGAAACCGCACGCGGACGAACGGACGGATGCCAAGGGCGACAACCAGGCACGCTCCGACCGGCACGCGGAGACGACTCGCGACAACGTGCCCCGAGGCCCCCAGAACCCCGCCGGACAAGACGCTGACCAGAACGGCGCCCCCTCGGACTCGACCGGCGACAAGGACAACAGCAAGGATCCCGACGACCGCCCTTACACCGATCCTCACGACCGAGGTACCAGCGACACCTCGGCCGAAAGCCGCCGTGTCACCGAAGGCGGACCGGACAGCGATGGCTCGCGCACCCATGAAACACCGGAGAGCGACAAAGCCAAGGAGTACGGCATCGAGCCCGACGAGCTGCAGCAAGGGCTGCGTCGGGAGCAAAACGTCCACAGGGTGGAACTCGACCGGGTCCACGCCCAACTCGACCGCTGGGCGGAGTCGGGCGCCCTCGCCGACGTCATGCTGGCGACGACCGGCAACGGCCCGCAAGCCCATCCTGACGGGTCACGCAGCTTCACCCGGGACCAACTCAGTAATAGTCTCCCCGGCTTCGGTGCCCTGTCACGTGGCGAGCAGCAAGCCGTTGTGGCGTCCCTCGCCAGGCTCAGCCTTTCCTTCCACCAGGAACACGCGGTGGGCCGCAGCCCGGAACGGATTCCAAATCCGTACAGGAACGACGGCGAAAGCGCCCCGGACAAGGACACTCCGGACCGCGGCGCAAAGCTGTCCAAGGAGTCGCTCGGAGTGCGGCTGCATCGCATGGCGATGAACGCCCTGTTCAAGAAGGCAGAATTCAAGGCACTTGAGCCTGAAAAGCTCAAGGAAGTCAAACGTCACGGACCTGATTTCAGCGGAAAGAATTATGCAGTCCTTGAGGTGAAGGGACCTCCACCGAAGAACGATGTTCATTACATCGTGGACTCGTCCGTCCCAGCCAACAAGGAATTGAAGGGCGTACAACCGCGCCACTCGGAAAGACACCTGCTCGACTGGCTCAAGCGTATGGACCCGGACGGATCGAAGTACACGCCTCTCGGCCTGTATACCGAACGAGAACCGTGTGGAGAGGGCCAGGGCCATGCGAAGTGCTCCATTACCCTCCGGGACGAGCGACTGAAGGGGATACCGATCCACTACAGCACCACATATCGTGACGACCCTGTGGGCGTGGCCACACGCGGAGAAATGGCAGAGGACAAGAGGGACGCGCTCAAGCAGATGAAGGGCAAGTCCGACCAGGAGTGCAGAGAGATCGCCGAAGAAGTGTGGCGGGAGCACTACAAGGGCGACCAAGCGGGCCTCGAAAAGGCATTGCAGAAGCTGGAGGCAAAGAGCGGAGAAGCCCTGCGCAAGGCCATACGAGGTGAGTTTGACGCTCAACGCAAGGCGACCACGACCCACAAGGAGGGCGCCATCAAAGCCGAATTCGATCGGCACATCGACGCCTTGCAAGGAACTTGGAAAAAGCTCCGTGCCGACATTCAGGGCTGACCGAGCACCTGAAGTTTCCGTTCATCGGCGCCCTTACCCACTCCCCACACACCACAACTAGGCTGTGCACCATGGCAGATAGCATCAACGCTCTTGTACGGGACCTCTCCGACGATGATCGGAGCGTGTGGCAGGCCGCCGAGGACCGTCTGGTCGCCCTCGGCTCACAGGTGGTCGACCATCTGCTGCCCCATGTCGGAGAGGGCGGGGCGTCACGGCTGAAATGGAGTGCCGAGACCGTCCTGCAGAGGCTGGGCGACGAGGCATTGCCACGCCTGCGGGAGATCCGACAACAGGGCCCTGGGCGTCTGCGCGGCAATGCCCTGAAAGCCCTGGTCGACCTGGAAGGCGCCGAGAACCTGGATGAGGGTGATCGGCGTGCCGTGGAGCGCCTCGTGCGGATCAAGCTCATGGACGAACGCCCGGTGAGGCTCCCGTCGGAGGCCGGCCGCTGGCTGGCCTTCCCGGCGGACCGGCTCGACGACGCCGTAGCCGCTCTCGGTCTGCACGACCTTCGACCGGCCACCACCGTCATGGGCGTGGCCGCCGCCACCAAGGCCACCGACTCCCTCGAATTCCAGGATGCGCAGGGGAAGACACGGACCGCCTACCGGGTGTTCATCACACCGGCGTTCGAGACCTGGCTCGAGGAATTGCCGATCCAGAACTGGCGCCTGCTGTGGGGAAATTCGTTCATCGACCAACTCGACGGCTTCACGCTGGCCGACAAACTCAGCGAGCGATGCGGTGAGGCCCACTTCTACGTCGTCGACCCCTACAACTCCGCTGAGAACTGGTATGTCGCCCGCGAGGGCCACGGGGTGCGGAGCTTCGGCAGTTACGACCACCCGCGTTTCCAGGGAGAACCCCTGCCGTTCGAGGTGGAGTACCGGGAAGACGCCGACGAGGACGAGGCCGAGGAATACGCCGAGGGCGTTCCGTACGCTCGCACGGCAGCCGACCTCATCTCCGTCGAACCCGGCGGCATGCCCGCCTCCGGCACCCACGGCCATGGTTGGCTCGCCACCACCCACCCCGACGTACCGAACGCCCGCTTCAAGGGTGCTCTGCCCATCTGAAGCCCACGTCCGCGCCAGCGGAGGACAGGAATCCATGACCGATTCAACCGACGGCTACGCTCCACACCCCCACATAGGCGGCCGCACCAACGTTCTACGTGCGCTCGCGGCCTGGCGCATGGGGTGGCCGGGGGCGCCTCGTGTAGTCGCGCTGACCGGAAACTCCGGCAGTGGGCGTTCGCGGTTGCTCACCGGGTTTCTGATGCTCTGCGATGCCGAGTCCCGCAAGCAACTGGACCTCGATCGGCTCGACCCGTCCTGCGTGCCTCCTGAGCTGCCCGCACCCGCCGCGACGAATGCGCGCGGACTGACAGCCCAGCAATTCCTCTGGGCCCTTGCCGATCACTACGAGCTGGCCGTGGCCCGCAGCGAGGACATTTACGCGGAGCTCGCGGCCATCGGCGAGCCCATGTCACTCGTGGTTCTGGATGTGGATCAGGCGGGTCCGGTCCGGCACACGGACGAGCCATCCCGACTCGTACGCCACGTACTCAAGCCGCTCGCCGCCCTCGAATCGGTCCGCCTGGTGGCGGAACTGCCGCGGCATCTCGTCACCGAACTGGCCGAGGGCCTTCCGGCGGGCGCTGTGCAGATCATCGATCTCGACGAGCCGCAGTGGGCCGACCCCGAAGGGCTGGTACGGCACGCGGAGGCGGCACTGAGACCTGCGTTCGCCGGAGCGGACTCGCCGTTCACCGTGGATTCGGAGATCCGGCACGCGCTCGCCGCGGCCATCGGGCGCCGTGCGGGCACCAGCCCGCTCGTCGTACAGCTGGCCGTCCAGAGCATTCTCATCGCCCCAGAAGGAGTCGACCCGACCGACGAGGGCCGGTTGCCGACCTCGGTCGGCGAGGCACTCGATCTGCACGCCGGACGGCTCGGCGCCGATCCGCAGACATTGCGGCTGATGCTGGCCCCACTCGCTCTTGCCGAGGCCGACGGCATGCCCGCCCGTCTGTGGGCGCGACTGGCGAGCGCGGTCGCCGGGCAGGACATGAGCCAGGCCATCGCGGACGGTATGCCGCTCGTCGCCCCCTTCATAGAGCCCGTAGAACGGAAAGCGGACGCGGGTGGAGACGGAGAAGACGAGAACAGCGGGCAGACGCTGCTGCGCCTCCTGCACCCTGCCATAGGCGACGCGATCCGGGCCGGCCTGCCGAACGTCCGCGCCGCTCAGACGCAGATCGCAATGGCGCTGCTGGAGGCCGTGCCGGAGCAGGACTGGAGCAAGGCCGACCTGTACGTACGCGACCACATCGCCGGCCACACACTGGCGGCGGGCCTGCTGCCGCAACTCCTCACGGACCCGGGGCTGTTCGTCCACGCCGACCCCGTGCCGCTGCGCGCCGCCATCGAGACAGTCCCGTTCGAGGAACTGGGCGCACCGGCCCGTACGTATCTGCGGACCGCACCCCTGCTGACCCGCAACGAGGTCTCCGAGCCGTGGCGTGCCGCTCTGCTGGAGACGGCGTTCGTCGAGGACGGACTGCCCGAGTATGCCGACGCCCTGCACCAACTCGGCTTCGAACTGCCCTGGCAGACCTTGTGGAGCCTGCCCGTCGCCGGCATCAGTGAAGTGACGGTCGGCAGCCTTCCCAGCGCCGAGGGACCTGCGACCCCCGTGGCGGTGCTCGTCGTGCCACCGGACACTCCCGGCGCGCGCCCGACGGACGAGAGTGGCGTGTCCGCCGTGCTCGTTCAAGGCCTGGTGGCACCGGATGATGACCTTGCGGACCCGGACCTCGGCCAGATCCTGCGCCCGTCCGAGGAGGAGCGCGATGCCGCCCCCCTGGGGTTGAGCCGCGGCGCCGACTACCTTCGCATCTGGGACCGCGCGAGCGAGGAGGTCGTGGCCGCGCTGATCTCCGACATCCCGTTCATCTCCGCCGACCTGTCCCCCGACGGCATCCTGGTCGTCGCAACCGAACGCGGGGCGAAGGCCCTCCGCATCCGATGGGAGGACCCGGCGATAGCCTCGTAGACGCATGCTGCACGTTCTTTTCCACCCTCTCGACCTCCGCCCCCTCTCGACCGATCACTCCGAAGGAGCCTCCCGTGACCAGCCAGGAGCAGGCGCTCGCCATCGCCGACCGTTGGCTCAACCCGGAAGGCTCGGCGGAGCCGCGGCGCGAGGTCGGGATGCAGGAGTTCGACCTGGGCTGGGTCGTGTGGGCGGCACCCGCGGCGCCCGAGCGTGACCCGGTGACCGGGGAGCGTCGGCCGCCCGCCGAGATCGGCAACGCGTGCGGGGTCGTGGACCGCCGTACCGGTGAACTGACGGTCTGGCCGTCGGTACCGGTCGACGAGGTCGTGCAGATGTACCGGCAGAAGCACGGCGGCGCGGCGCAGGGCGCGGGATCGCCGGAAGGTGCCCGTCCGGTCACCGGTCCCGGCAACACCGCCGTCTTCACGTACGTCGACCCGGCGAACGGCGAGGAGACCACCCTCTTCCGCACCTCCGCTCCGGGCCTGCCCCCCGCCGAGTACCAGGCGTGGGCCGAGCTGCGGCGGATGAACGTCCCCGTCGACAATGTCGTGGCCATCCACACCGACCTGCGCCCCAGCCTGCTCCCCGGCGGCTACACGGCCGAACTCCTCAACTCCTTCCGCAACGCCCAGCTCTCCTGCTCACAGACCTACGGCGCCCGTCCCGAGGCGCGCGCCGAGGGCATCGCGGCGCTGGTCGAGCAGGTCGAGACGATGCACCGGATGGCCGGCCAGCAGCCGCCGCCCCGCCCGCACCGGGTTCCGGTTCCCACGCAGGTGACGCCCGCGGAGCCGATGCGGGACGTGACCCTCGGCCGCCATCTTGTCGACGTCTTCGGCCAGGACGGCGTACGCCGCTACGACGCCGACGACATCGCCGACAGCCCGCTGCCGGAGGCCACCAAGGCGACGCTCACCTGGGCGGGGCTCCCCGCCGACCTCCCGCTGTTCTTCACCGCCGACCGGCCCGACGCCCCTCCGGCCGGCGGCCTGTTCACCGACGTCGCCACGAATCTGCGCGAGCGGCGCAGCCCGGCCGGGGAGGAGAAGATCGGCGCCCTGGCGCATCTGGTGCGGATCGGCTTCGACGGGGTCGCGGTCGTGGCGGTGCAGTGCCGGCCGGGTTCCGGGCAGCCGGACGGTCTGGGCGCGGTGTGGGCGGTGGATCCGGTCACCGCCGAGGCTCGCTACGTCAATGTCTCGGTTGCCGCCTTCGCCCGTTCCCTGGCCCTGATCGCGGCGGTACGGCAGCGGATGCAGGGTCTGGATCCGGGCGCGGCGGGCGGGGAAGTGGCGGCGCTGCAGGAGCAGTTGGCGGCCATTGACGCGTCCGCGCTGAGCAACGCGGAGACCTGGTGGTCGCTGATCGTCGAGCAGATGTGGCACGGGCTGTTCTGAGCGGACCTCCAGCACCACCATCCCCATCGAGCCGACAAGGAGCAACGACCCGTGACTTCGGAAAACCCGGCGCCGCCGACGACGCCCGAACAGGCCCTCGCCATCGTGCGCAGCAGGTATGCGGATCCCAAGCTGCCGGACGGCACACCTGCGGAGCTGCGCGTCGAGGAGTTCGACATCGGCTACCTGGTGTATGCGGTGTTCCCGCCTGTGACGGACGCTGCCGGGCGGCCGCAGCCCGCTCCGCCCGGCGGCAGCAAGATCGTCGTCTCGAAGGAGAACGGCGACACCGTCACCGTCCCCAACTACCCGACGGAGACGGCCATCGCGTTGTACCGCAAGCAGCGCCAGTCGTGACGCGTACGTCGTGCTCGTACCTCGTGGCTCGTACGTCGTGACTCGTACGTCGTGACTCGTACGTCGAGTGCGTGATCCGTTGTCCGTGATCAGTACAGCGAGAACCCGCCGCTGTGGCGGCCCTGGTTCTTCTTCCCGGACTGCGAGGACTGGTCCTTGGGGTTGCTGGGGTCGGACTGCCCGGAGGGGGCGTTTCCGCTCGCAGGTGCCTCTTGGTGCCTGATCTCGTCGCGCTCCTCCTCCGACAGCGACTCCCACTGGCCACGCAGAGACGCCAGGCCTCCACCCAGGGCACGGGCGACCGCGGGGTCGTCCAGGGCGTCGCGCAGGGCGAGGCGCCCGGAGAGCATCCTCTTGGCCGCCTCCTGCAGGTCCTTGCTGACGCCGTCGGTCTGGGACAGCTGGCGCAGAGCGGAGTTCAGGGAACGGATCTGCTCCGGTTCCAGTGCCTCGTCCAGTACGCCGCGCTCCGGCGAAGCGCCTTGCGGGTTCGGTGAGTTCTCCGGTCGCCTGGTCATGTCGCTTCTCCTCGCTGCTCCTTGTCCTTGCCCTTCGGCACCCGCAGTATCCCCCGTCACGCACGGATGCCATGCTGGCCCCCGCCGGCGGAAGACGAGAAGGACCTCACAGCAGAAGGACGGCATCGTCATGGCTCAGGCGCAAGGCACAGGAAGCGGCCCAGCAGGCGACCGTTCCCTCGCGGGCCTCGTTGGCAGAGCATTCGGCCGGCTCGGGCGCTTCGGCGGTCTGGTCTTCCTGCTGGCGGGGGTCGTGTTGAGCGGGTGGGGCGCGTACGAGGGGGCGTACGCCGCGGGTTGGGCGGGCACGCGCGGCACCCTGACCGTGCAGCAGTGCGAGGTCGGCTATCCGAGCAACGCCGCGCGCAGCAGCCGTAAGAATCGTCGGCCCGTGCGGTGCGAGGGGACCTTCGTCTCGGAGGACGGCAAGAGTACGGATGCCCATGCCGCCGTACAGGTTCGGAAACGGTATGCGGCAGGCACCGAGTTGGCGGTGCAGCAGACGGAGCCGTTGACGGCCGCCGACGCGGCGGATGCCGAGTATCTCCAGAGCGGCATGGACCGGGCCTGGCGCTGGTTCGGGGCCTTCTTCGGGGGCTGGGTCCTCACGGGGCTCGGCGTCTTCTGCCTCGCCACCGGGTTGGCGCCGTTCGGGCAGAGCCGTATCTCGTTCGACGCTGCGTGGGAGGCGGCGGGGCGGGGAGCGACGCGGTTGGTCGTGGTCGGGATGATCGGGGTGGGGCTTGTGGGGGCTGGGGGGTCGTTCCTGGTCAGCTACTTCTTCTGATGCTTCTTCTGGCGGGGCACCCGGCGCCGGTCAACTTCGCGTTGACCGTTCTTCGTTCAGTCAACCACGGGGTCTTCCAGGCATGTCGACGCCTCCACCGCAGTACCAGAACCAGCCGCCGTACGGACAGCAGCAGCCGCCTCCCTATGGGCAGCGCCTGCGACTCGTCCGAGGCGGAGTACAAGATGGGCGCCTTGCTGCCTGGCCAGGGCAAGGAATGCAGTGCGGAGTACGACTACGGCATCCAGCACTACGACCGCCGGGGCTTCGACTACACGATGTGCTTCACCAAGGTCTGACCCGGCCTTCGGCTCACTGACCGAGAACAGGCCGCGGCCCGCACCAGCGGGCAACGGCCTGTTCTGTCGGGCTGAGCATGGGGGTGGGGTGGGTCGGTCAGGGCAGCGCATCCGCCAGCGACGCGCCCGCCGCCGCGAGAATGACGGTCATCATGGCCCAGCGGGTGCGTGTGCGGCGGGCCAACTCCACGCTGAGAGCGGCCGAAGCGAGAGACAGGCCATACACCACGGTCCCACTCCCGGTTGGCGTACCGCTGGTGAGACGTCCCACCATCAGGACGAGGCAGACAACCGCCACCAGCGCCCCAGCAGCCACGAGAGCACCACGAGCGCTCCGCGCCTGCTGCGACCGCTGTCTCGCGAACCCCAGATCCGATTGCCCATGGAAACTCGCCCTGACTTCGTCCACGCCGGGCAGGGCCGACTCGCCCTCGCCGCCTCGCACCCGCGTCTGCATCTGCACCCTTACCTGGTCCCCGCCGCGTTCCCGGCCGTCCGTCGTCATGACGAGGCAGCGTAAGTGAATTCGCTAAGCTCACGCACCATGTTGCCTTCGCACACGCCCTCTCCCTCGCCGGATGCCACGCTCATACGGACCGGCCGCCGCGGTGCCATGGTCGGACTCCCCTGTTCCGTACTTCTCATCGCGATGGGCGCCGTCGGCGTCTTCGGTGCGGTGGTGATTGCCAGCGGGAACCAGCAGGGCGAATCCACCCCCGCAGGGTTCGCGGGCCTCGTATTCATGCTGGCGCTGGGCGTGCTCGGTGTGTTCCTCTTCATCGCCAACTGGGCGAACCGCAGGACGAGGATCCTCGTCGACCACACCGGCCTGTGGATCGACAGCGGAAAGCTCCGGAACGTCATTCCGTGGCAGACCCTCGCCGGAGTCGGCCTCTACTGGAGCAAGTTCGGCCGCCAGACGATGTACTCCCTGGAGCTGTTCCCCACCGGCCCCATCGACCGCGACGACCCCGTCCTGTGGACCCTGGTCCGCGACGAGGAGCCACTGCACCCGAACCTGCCCCGGCTGCGCTACCGCGTGCCCTTTCCCGCAGGCTGCCGGCAGGAGATGGTCACGGCGGTCCAGCAGTACGTCCCGCACATCTGGCTCGGTGAGTCGGAGCGAGCGGAGGGGCACATCGGCCGACCCGACGTGAAGGGGCACAAGGAGCGGACTCGGGGCCGTACACAGTGACGCACCAGTTGTGACGGGTCGGCTGCCGTTCCGGTAGTTCCAGCTCCTCGTCGTCTGACTCCTCGTCCACCAGATCTTCGTCTTCCAACTCTTCGTCCTCCGACTCGGGGAGCCCCTCCTCCTCGGACAGCCCTTACTCGAGGCCGACGCCCGCCACCGGGCCGTCCCTGTCGGACTTCGACGACCCCTCGCCCGCCGGGACCTCACCTGGTGGTACGGGCTCCAACGGTTCGTCCGCCACCCCGAGTACGTCCGGCCCCTCGCACTCCGGCGGCGGCTCCCCCGTGTCCGGCCTGTCCTCCCCCACAGCGCAGTCCGCGCCCACGCCCGCGTCATCCGGCGGTACATCGTCCTCGCCCGGAGGCGGCTCGATCGGCACCCAGATCGACGGCCTGGCCGCGAGCGCGCCCACGCAGTCCAACGCGGCGCCCACGCCGACGGCCGACCACTCCCCGGGGGGAACAGGCGGCCGTACGGACGGCGGCTCGGCCATGCCGACCTCGCCCACGGCACCTTCCACCGGGGGCGGCGCGGCTCCGGGCACGCACAACGCCCCGAGCGGCTCAGGCGGCACCTCGTCCGCGACGAGCCCGAACCCCAACTCGGGCCCGGCGAGGAATCCTTCCGCCAGTACGCCTGGCACGCCCTCCACAACGGGGACCGGCCCCGCATCCACGCCGAGCCCCACGTCGCCGACGCCTCGGAGTACGCCGGCCCCGACACCGGACGGCCGAATACCCGGTGCGGCGGACGGGCGTACATCCGGCACGCCTGACGGGCGAATACCGGGTCAGCGCACTCCTGGAAGCGCAACGCCGGGCGACGGAACCACGCCCCGAAACACCCCCGGAACCACAACCCCGGGCAACCGCTCCACCCCCGGCAACACCCCTGGCACGACACCGGGCGACCGCACGCCGCCCCGCCACACCACGGACCCGGCCACCTCCCGGCGCAACTACGCCACTGTCGAGGTTTTTGACCCGGTTTCCCAACAGACCACGTACATCAGTGACAGTTCGCTGTCGATGGGCGTTGACTGGGCACAAGGAGTCCACTCCGAACCTCACATCCTTGAATACCTCGAAGCCGTCAACTCCCAGCGGCCGGAGAATCAACGCCTCCAAATGACCAGTTTCTATACGGAGCGCGAGCCATGCGGGCCGATCCTGGGAACCGATTGCTCGTCGTTCCTGCAGTCTCATCTCCCCAGTGACGTACCGATCCATTACGGCACAGCCTTCCGTAAAGGCCAGGTGGAGAACGAGGCAGAACTGCGCGCAGCAGGCCAGGGAGCCGGGGTCAACAGCTACAAGAATGATGCGGTTTCTGCCCAAGGTATGGATTCCCAGGATTATGTGAACAAGCTTCACGACATCTGGCTCGAACTGGGGGTGGGAGGGCATCTATCCTGAGCGCGGCCGCTGGAACCGTTCGACCAGATTGCGGACTCGCCATCGTGAGCATGAGTACCGACGCATGGCAAAGGATCGAAGAGTGGGTGGCCTCTTCAGCGAACCGCAAGCGGCCACTCCTCGTCCTCGGCTCTGCTCGCTGCGGGAAGTCCCAGCTCATCAGAGCCACCGCTGAGAGGATTGACGGCGCGCTCTTGCTGGACTGCACGGGCATGACCGCTGACGAGGTGGCTCAGCGCATTGTGACGGAAACAGGTGGGGATCCCAGTCCATCCGGTCGGCGCTGGCCGCGCCACGTGCTGCACACGGAAGTCAGAGGCGATCACATCCTGCTGTTGACCAATGTGCAGTGGGCCGGTGAGTTGGTCACCTCCTCCGAGCCATCGATGATCGGACGGGATCTGCTTCGGAAGCTCTTGTGGGCGCCGCGTGCCTCCCTTCGTGTAGCGGTGGAATGGGACGCGGACCTCATGGGAGCCCCGCCCTCCTACAGCACGACGATCACGCTCAGAGGGACGCAGGAGTCTGGCGCCAGAGCGGGATCACGAGAGGATCACACGCCGGTGGAGCGGACTCTTCAGGCGTTGAGCCGTTCGGAGCTCCCGATCACACCGCTGCCGGTGTGGCAACTCCTCATCGCTGCTGTCGAGACGTCCGGCGACCTTCCGACCGAGGCCGACCTGCGCGGAACGATCAGGGATTTGCCGGAAACGCTTCTTCTCCACGATGGGCCGGGGGGACCAGGAGTCGGTTTCCGCCATCCTTCCCTCAGACAGCGTTACCGCCGAAACCACCCAACGAGCCAAGAGCAGCAAGCCCGGATCGTGACCGCGCTGACGGAGCACACGGCTGCCTCCGGACGCGGCCGAGCGTGGCACGAACTGGGAGAGGTGGGCCGGTACGCAACGAAGACCCTGCCTGTCCACGCAGCATTGGCAGGGAATCTGGAGAGCACCCTTGCACAGGGAGCAGCTCTGGCAAACAGTCAAGCCTCATCGCTGTTGGAGGCATTGCGCATCGCGTATCCCGACGGCGTGCCGCCGCGCAGCATGGCGGCCGATGTCCGCGCCCTCGAAGGCCAAGGAATTGAGCCTGCCGACCAGGGCGAGTGGGTGTCGTGGCTCCACCATGCCGCCTTGACCAGCGGACGAAAAGAGGTCGCCCGGCAGATACTTCAGAGCGGTGTGACGATGCCATGGCGGACTGTGTGGTCACGATGGCGCCCTAGCGGCCTTTTCGGCGGACACGAGGGCGAAGCAGGGCGTGTCGATGAAATCGGCCTCCGAGCGGACTCCGATGCCGGATTGCGCGTTCTGACAGCGCGGGACACCACCACAGGCAAGGCTGTGTTGCCGGAGTTCTCCTATGTGCTCCAGGAGTGGGCAATCGCCACGGGAAACCCAGTGGACGAGGAGACGGTCGTCGACGGGTCCCTGGACGAAGCCGACTGGGTCTTCGACGAGCGCGCCCCCGACGACGTGTCAGCCGTCTTCGCGATTCACTCACCGAAGGGCTGGCGCGTCGATGAAGCAGCCGTGCCCCCTCCGCCTCGCGTTCCGGCCACAGTCAGGCATGGAGTCCTGGTCGAGGGCATGTGGGTACTCGCCGGCGACGGAGGTCTGTTCGCTGTTTCCGTATCCCCGCCTGACGTCCCGCCCGATCCTGGCGCCCAACCCCCCAGCTGGCCACCGGAACCATTGGTGGCCGAGCACGTGGGCCTCGCGGTGCCTCAAATCTCTGACGCCGCGCAGGCCGCCGCAAGGGGTGACGCCTCCAGCAAGTCCTGGTACGAGCAGAGCTTCGGCTCGGGTACCTGCCATCAGCTCGCCGCTTCGGACATTCCACAAGGGCTGGGCAACGAGCGAGCACGACGCTTCCTGATCGACGTCGGCCTACCAGTCGTAGAGGATTTCCTCCACTTGCGCACGTACTCGCCACGTTACGACGGTTTGCGGGCGGTTCCGTGGCCGCAGGACGCGACAGTGGGCGCGCCCGGTTCCGACGGGCCTTTCTTCGACATCGGCGTCTGGATGCGGTCGCGGCTGTTGCTCGACGGAAGCACCGGCCAGGTGCTACGCGACACCACGGGCGGGCCGGAGACGGTGCTGGCCGGTAGTAGCCTCTCCCAGTTCTTCACCATGGTGCGGCTCTTCGACGAACACCGTAAGGCCCATTACCCCAGCTGGGCAGATCGACGGGATTGGCACAGGGTTCTGCGGGATTGGTGCCGCGCGATCGACCCCGTCGCTTTGAAGGGCGAAGTATGGGAAGTCGTGCTCGGCCCCTACGATTTCGAGGACAGCACCTGGGACCTTGTTTCATCCGATGGCCGCTTTCCATAACCGCACGCAGAGACTAGCGGTCCTACGGAAAGCGGGATCCGCTGGCACCTGCAACGCCGTCCGCAGTAAGGAGCCCCTTGCCCGGTCCTCGCCAGGCCCCCGACGCTTCGCTCCTCCAGGCAGGAGGCACTCCGCCCACTTAAGCCAACCGCCGTCTCTGCCGGGGTCGTCCACCCACAAGCTCGCGCCACCCTGACCGGCCTCGGCTTCCCCGATCTTGACGGCGGCGAGCCAAGGTATCTGACCACCGCGGCCCTTGACGGGACCGGCCTGGAAACCGCCGAGGCATTGGAGCACCTCGAACCCGGCTACCGCTTGGGGACCTGGCTCGGCAAGGAAGTGGTCCTGGGCGGTGAGCCTGGCCGCGTGCCGATGGCCTCTGCCACGGAACGCAGCTACTCGGCAGCAGCCTGCGGCAGTTCATGACCTTGGCGGGTCTGTATGTCACGCGGCGTCGCATCGAATTACCCACGCACTACGAGGAACGGGATGCTCGTCGTAACATCGCGGCCTGGTCACAGCAGGTCGACAAGGCGGCGGGATCTTCCAGGCCTTGGAAGGCCGCAATCGATGGAGAGTTGGATGTCCCGGAATCGTTGTGACACGGCACATGCGGCAGCCCGCCGCACGGCGCCGGTGACGGTGACGGTGACGGCGACGGCGACGGCGACGGTCACCAGGAAAGGAAGTTGCCCACTGTGAATTCTCACCTCCGCCTGCAGGATGCCTTGGATCAGATTCGCTCGCAGCTGGCTGAACTTCCGCCCAAGAGGGGCATTGTCTACGCCGACGGCCCCTCCGGAGCCGGCAAGACCACACTCCTGAGAGATTTCGCCGCCAGCACGCCGGGGGCCGTGCTCGTTGATGCCACGCGCTGCTCCGCGGAAGAGGTGGCGGATCGGGTGATGCGGGCCATCGGTGTTTCATACGGCGATTTCCGGAGCATCAATGCCCTCACCAATCTCGTGCACGATCTCGTTTTCGACAGGAAGTTCGACCCGAGAATCGTTGTCGTGACCAATACTCAGTGGGCAGGGAAGAGGCGGTTCACAGATGAACCGCTGGGCGTAGCTGCCGGCGGGATCGTTGCAGCGTTCAGTAGGCGCTCCAAGGCGACCAACATCAAACTCGTGGTCGAAGTCGACAGCGAGGTGCACGACCTCGGCCCCCGGAACCGGAACCCCATCCTGCTCGCCCCCGCCCGCGACATCGTCCGGCTGTCCCCCAACTCGCTGCCGCCGCGTCAGCGCACGGCCATGACGGCCCTGGCCCTGTCCGAGCCGCACCGGGTGCGCTTCGAGGAGTGGCAGGCGCTCTGCTCCGCTCTCGGAACGGATTTCGACGTCGCGGAACTGCGCACAATCGGCGAGGAGTCGCCTTTCGTCACGGTTGAGCTCACGGACGAGCCACCGGTCGTGTTCACTCACGAACGCGATGCCCGGACTCTTCGCGAAGAGGTCCCTGCCGGCACGTTCCAGGACTTCCAACAGGCCGTTGTGGAACGTCTGTTGGCCTGCACCGACGGCGACCCGCTCGATGACTATCTGGCCCGTGCCCTGCCCGCCCACGCCGCAGCCGCCGGCCGCTTCGAGGAACTCCTCGCGGATCCCCGCACGCTGGTCAAGTGCACCCACACCGCCCTGCTCAACGCACTCCGCGTGGCCTTCCCCGACAGCATTCCCGCGGGCAGCTTCGCCGCGGATCTGTATTACCTCCACAATCTCGGTCTGGCGCCGTCCTCGCAGGCGGAGTGGATCTCACTGCTGCATCTCGTGGCGCTCAGCCAGGGCGATACGGAGCGGGCCGACGCCTTGATCGAGTCCGCCGGTCCGCTGCCGTGGCGGACCGTCTGGACGCGCTGGCGGGCTCCCGGCCTGGTCCGTCCCCTCCCACCCCAGATCGACGTCGTCGAAGAGTTGCAGGCCGAGGCGGACGGCACCACTGTGACCAGCCGCACCGCGGACCGTCTCAAGCAGACCTGGCACGCTGCCACCGGCCGGCTCCTCGCAGCCACGGGGCAATTCCTCGGGGCCAAGGGGCCGTTCATCGAGGAAGCCCCGCCCACACCCCAGGCGCCGGCCCGCTGGGGGCCGAGACCTCCTGGAACCTGGTCCGCGCGGCAGCCGTCGGCGATCCCTCCACACTCCGCGTGATCCAAGCGCCCAAGGTCAAGGACGTGGCCTGCGCCGGCGATCTGGTCGTGCTCGGCGGAAACCGAGGGATCTATGCGATCAAGCCCGACCCGGACTACATCGAAGCCACCCCGCTGCCGGCACTCCCTGCCATCAGCCGGTACGCAAAGGTCACGCCGCGCCCGTTCGACGAGGCCGCCTGCCGCCCCACCCGCGACCTCGTACTCGACGTGTTCGACGCGGACGTCGCCCCTCTCCTGACCGAGGAGGAACTGCCGGCCGGCCTGACGCACGAGCCGACCCGTCGTTTCCTCACCGAGGTCGGCTTCCCTGCCGTCGACAACTTCCTCAGTCTCAGCACCCACAACCTCGCCGGCACCGGCTTGGCCGAGCACACCTGGGAAGGCGCCAAGGAGTTCGAAACGCCAGTGGGAGACGGCCCGTTCTACGAACTGGGCACGTGGATCGGCGGCATCCTGCTCCTCGACGGCCCCACTGGCCGCGTACTGCGACAGTCGAGGAAGGGCGCGGTCGACGACGATCGGCCCGGCGACCCCCTGGCTGGCTCCTCCCTGGCCCAGTTCAGCGCGATGGTGTGCCTGCAGTGGAAGTACATGCTGGCCTACTACACCAGCGGCGGCCTCGACAGTGACGATCTCATCGACGAGCTCAGGTCCTGGCTGGCGGGCATCGACCCCGCCGCGGCAGCCACCAGGAACTGGGGGCACGTCACGGATACCGACGAATTCATCTACCTGTAGGCATCCACAGACTTCGGCACGGCGGGCCCCCGCCACCACCGGCCCGGCGGTTCCCAAGCTCAGCCTCTCTGATGTCCGGCGCCGGTCGAGCAGACCACCTCATCATCGCGCAGGCACATTTTGTCCGCGGGGGCAAAGGACAACGGCGCGCACATGGTGGGACGGCCGCGTCGTCATCAATGGCGAAGCGGGCACGGTCTATCGCATTCCGGCAGAGGACGAAGACGAGGACGAGGACACCGACCCTGTCGTAGCGACGAGCCTGAGCAACTTCGTCGCCATGCTTCGGGTGTACGCCCTCGGACGGTGCCTGCTCCCCATGGGCCTCGAGCCGCACCGAGCGCGAGGACTCCAGGTCGACATCGACAACGACGTGACCGCGATCGACGACGAAGGCGGCTCGCATCCGGCGTGGAGTTACGGTCTCTGGGACTGATCCGGAGTCGACCGCACACCTGATGGGACGAGACATCGCCGCCATGCAAGGGACCTGCTGCCTGATCCATGAGTGGGCCTGTGGCAGGGTGCACGGGTGCCTGATCAGTGGCTTCACCATTGTTGACCGCGACTTGGACAGCTGGGGGACCGCTCGCCGTACTCGCACGCGCCGAAGGCGATCAGGTCCACGGCGGCCACACCGCCGGGCAGGCCGTGCTCGGACAGGTCGCTCTCGGCTGGGAACGCATGGCCTCGGCCGGGTGGGTCTCGTACTCGACCCAGTGGCACGCCCACTACTTGGGGAGGCCGATATCCCGCAAGTGCCGCCTGCTTCCGGTGTGTTCGAGCCCCTCGGGCAGAGCACTCTCGAGTATCCGAACCACGTGCCGTTCCCCGAAGGAGTCGTCGACGCGGGCGGCGCTGAGCGGTGCCTCCGGCCGCCGGTGCACCGGTTCGGGGCCGGGCGGCGGTTGCTCGGAGGACGTGGGGTCGATCCCTGTGCCGCGCGGCCAGTCCCGCAGCACATCGGCGTCCGTCTCGAGCACCGCTATGCCATGCGCATTCTCGACGAGGTACCGGTTCCTGCCTCCCTCGGCGGCGAACGCGACCGCGCCTTCCCAGCTCTCCGGTGCGGTCAGCGCCCAGTCGTCCAGCGACGACGCATCAAGCACTTCCGGTGGCAACGGCGCATCTGACAGCGCTGCTTCGTCCCGGACCCTCACCCTCCGCCCCGTCTCCGCGTCGAGCCGGAGCGGGCCGCGGTGGTCGGCCACCTCGATGAGCTCCCGGCCTTCGTACAGGCGGCGGTGGACCTGGTAGTAGTCGCCGTTCAGACTCGGATGGGCCAGGAACCAGTTCGCCGGCCGCCACCACGCCCACACCGTTCGCCACGGCATCCCCGGCTCGGCCTTCGCGATCTGCTCGGCGTACTCGTCGTGGCCGGTAGCCTTCGCCGCGAAGTGCAGCCAGGGGGCGAACTCGGCGGGCCTTACCTCCGCGCCGCCGAAGATCGCCTCGGCCTGCAGGAAGACCTCGCGTCCCACGCTCTCCACGCCGTTCGCAGAGTCGGCGGCGATGCGGTTGCGCACGGCCGCGCGATCAGCGGTCAACAGCCGTGCGGGGTCGGCCAGTACGTCGTTCAGCTCCTCACTCATACGGCCGCCCTGGCTCCCACCACTGACAGTCCCCGCAGCCCCGCGCCCCCGCTGCGGCCGCTAATTGAGCACGGCGTTCACCAGGGCGCAGAGACCACAGCCCAGCAGCCCGCCGAACAGCAGGCTGAGGCCGGTGATGAACGTCCCACGTCGCATGGGACGGTTCCCGCGGCGGCAGGCGGCGCTCAGCGGGAAGATCGCCACGCCGAACATGGCGGCAGCGACGCACCAGACCTTGACCGCCTCGACATAGAACGAGGCGATGGTGCCGCGGTTGAAATCCCCCGTGCTGTATCCCACCACCTGGAACTTCTCGCCCTTGCCGGAGTCCTCACCAGGCTCGAAGTCCTCCACGTCGGAGCGGAGCTTGCCATCGTCGGAACGGAAGGTGCCGGAGCACTCCACGTCGTCCCCGATGATGTCCATGCCGCAACGCTCGATGGTGATCGTCCCTTGCGTGCCGTCGGACACCTTCCTGGGGCCTTCCTCGTAGCCCACCCCGACGAGAATCAGGCCGAAGATCAGGGTGAGAATGCCCAGCACCCCGATCCCTATACGGCTGCCGACGCTCCGTTTCGCGGCAGCGGCCAAGCCGGGAACTCCGGTTCCGGCCTTCCCCAGGTTCCGCCCGCCGCTCGCGTCCGTCTTCAATGCTGTTCCATTCCTCTGCATTCGTGCCTCTTCACCGTGCCTCAGCACCATGCTCGTGCCCCGGCTGGCTCCGGAGATCTTGGCGACGCCGGTTCATGCAGGTCAAGCCGCTGCCCACGCGCCGCCGTCCCGACGCGCCGCCGTCCCGACGCGCCGCTGTACGAGCCCGGCCGAGCCTCAGGCAGCAGGCGCTCCCAGCAACCGCCGCAGCCGATCACGCGTCGTCAGGGTCACCAGGGTCGCCAGGGTCGCCAGGGTCGCCAGGGTCGCCAGGGTCGCCAGGGTCGCCAGGGTCGCCAGGGTCGCCAGGGTCGCCAGGGTCGCCAGGAATGATGATCCACATGCCTGAGAACCGCGACGCCTCCCCCACAGCCGAACTAATTGAGGCCTGGAGCCGGGTCGGTGCGGACACCGACCCCGCCGAGGCCGACCCCCTCGTACTCGACTGCGCGCACCGTCTCACCGCCGACCCCGGCGGGGACACCGCGCACGTATGGGTCGCCGGGCTGGCGGAGATGGTGCCGTACCTCGCCGGCCGGCCCACTCCCGACGCCGAGCGAGCAGCCGTAGAGGCTCTGTTGGACGCCGCGTCGACGTTCGGCGAGCACGGCTGCGAGCACGAAAGCCACCCGTACGAGGAGGAGTTCGGCGAGCTTGCCGAGGACGATCCGGCCTGGCTCGGCCTGCCTGCCGGGTATCTGCTCGCCGACTGGCCCGCACGCCCCCGCCAAGAGGCCGATCTGTGCCCGGCCAACATCGCCGGCACCGCTCGTGTCACCGCCGACATGATCAGGCCCTTCTCTGCCGACGGCATACCCGCGGTCGTACCGGAGGAGCACACCTCATCGGTGGAGAGCCTGTCCTCGGTCCTCTCCGACTATCCCAACTGGGACCCCGTCGCCGTGCTCGAGTCCAACGCGGGCGTCGACGATTGCCTCGCCACCAAAGGCGCACGAGCGGGCTACGTCATCACCCAGAGCGCCAGCTGCTGGCACGCCATCTACCGGATCACGGAACGGTCCGTCTTCGACGCGATGATCAAGGGCTTGGATTCGGTGCTGCCGAAGCTCGGGGACCCCGCGGCCTGCACACACAGCGAGGACGAGCATCCGCACCCCGAGTTCGAGTCGGCCGACATCGCCGAGATCGGCTTCTACCTGCGCAGTCCCGGCGGCAGGGCCGAGCTCAGGGACATGCTCGACGAGTATCCGCCCGAGGCGTGGCTGTGCCCGCGCTATCTGCGCGGCCTCGCCGACGAGGCGCTGACCGAGCTGCGCGCCGCGCACGGGTCGAAGTTCGGGGTACGCGACACCAGCGCCCTGGACGGGATGTACATACGGCCCGACGGGGCCCTCGACATCGACAAGGTGACCCAGTGCGTCGTCGACGGCGACGACTTCGACGCGGGACCGGAGAACATCGCCGTGTGGGCCGCCCGCCGGCACCTGCACCCCACAGCAGCTGACCCGCACGAGCGACTGGTGCTGCTGCTCCTCGCCCTCTGGATCGCCCAGGTCCGCGATCTGCCGTACGGCGTCGGCCGCGAGATCCGCGAACTGCTCCGCACTGTAGACCCCGCGCCGCTCGAAGCCGACTGCTGCCCGCACGGCGACGACCATCCCGACGAGCGCATCAGGCGCTGGGATCAGCGCGGGTTCGCGGCCCACCTACGGCACTTGTACGCGTCCGACTCCTTCCCGGCACCCGAGGCCGTCCGGTCCGCCGACGTATGGGGCTGCCCCAGCTTTCTCGCCGCCTGGGCCCGCGAGCTCATCCTGAGGATGGACGAGGAGTACCAGTGGATGGACCGGGAGGACGGCTACGAGGGGAGCGGATACGGCCGCGCCAGGCGGGAGGGGTGACGAGCCGACCGGGAGGGATGACGAGCCCGCAGCCCGGGGTGACGAGCGGCCTTCGAGGGTGACGAGCACCCTTCACGCAGCCCGCTCCAGCTCCGACGGCCCCCTCCCGATCTCACTGATAACTTGCTGTTCCCATCAATTCACTCCGTGGGACATCGATGAGCCAGCCACCCTTCCAGCCGCCACCGCCGCCTTCACAACCGCCGCAGCCCCCGCAGCAACCGCCGCAGCACTCGCCGCAAGCGCCAGGAGCGCCACAAGCGCCGAACGCCTACAACCCGTACAACCAGCCCGCCCCTCCGCAGCAGCCACCGGGGCTCGGAGCACCTCCCGCCCCCGGCCAGCCGCCGATGCAGGCCGGTCAGCCGCCCATGCCCGGCCAGCCCTCGATGTACCCGTCCCCGCCTTTCCAGGCGCCCCCTTACGGCCAACGGCCGAACGCGAGCGGTAGCCCCGTCGGCGCGGTCTTGCTCGGTTTCTTCGTCTCGGTCATCGTCTCGCTGCTCTACAGCGGTCTCATCACGCTCACGTACCAGGACCTCACATTCGTCACGGCCAATACCTTCTACCTCGGCCATGCCCTGCTCAACGGAGCGGTCGTCGGCGCCTTGGTCGGCGCGGTGGGCCACCGCAACCACGGAGCCTGGATCTGCGGGGCCGTCATCGCCGCCCTCGGCGCCTTCTTCGGCTACACCAACGCCTGGCCGCTCGTCCTCGCCTCTGAGCGAGGGGGTGGTGCCGTGTGGGACATGCTGAGGTACGACGCCTTGCTCCCGGCCAGGTCCTGGTGGAACGACGAATCCTCGGGTGGAGTCGACTGGTTCTCCCCGCTCGGCCTCCTGGTCGCCGCAGGCGCCGCCTTCGGCCTCGCCTACCTCATCGGCAACAAGCGCCGTCAGGCCTGACTTCGCATCAAGTACGCCTCAGTGGAAGGCGGGGCTGTCGCCGAGCCCCGCCAAAGCTGCCCCGATACAGGTGACCGCCATCGCCCACCGGGTGCGCCCGATCCGCGCGAGCGCAAACCCCCACCCGCTGAGGGCCACACCCAAGGCATACATAGCGACCCAGGCACCCACCGTGTCGCCCTTGCCAAGGCGTACGACACTGATGACGAGGCAAACGACGGCGACTAGCCCGGCCAACGCCGCGTACGTCCAACGAGCCTGCATCACATCACGCCGCCGGCTCTCCACGAGCCCTGGTCGCCCCTGAGCCTGGAACTGCGTCCGCAACTCCTCCGTGCTCACACCGGAACCTGAAGCCGGCGGCCGTCCGCCCCTTCCGGAGCGTTCGCCCTGTTCGCCGCCTCATCACCATGCTCGCCATGGCAGCGCAGCTTAGAGTTCGTTCTCTTTCCGAACCTCAGGTGCGGTTTCTGCTGGTCCGGCATGAGATGGCGGCTGGCACGGAAGTCTCGGTCCGTTGCTGACCGAGATGTCGTGGGGGTGGCGCGATGCCGTCGATGCGGGCCGTGTTGGAAGCGCGGCAGAAGGCCGCGGCGGTGCGGGTGGAGGATCTCGAAGCCGAGTTGGAGCGAGTGCGGGCGGCTCTGACTGCGGCGGAAGAGGTGCTCAGGCGCCGGGTGATCGGCCTGGAGCAATATCTGGAGGCGCTGGCCCAAGAGAAGGCGCCGGCCGAGTCCGTCACGTCGCAGAGGAAGCCGGTGGGTCCGCGCCGGACATCGTCGCTGCGGCGGACGATGTCGAGGACGAGTCCGAGGTGCTGGGTGGTCCAGTCGGTGAGGTGGCCGGTGTAACCGCCGTCGGACCAGACCCGCGCCAGCCGCCGGAAGTGCTGCTTTGATGTGGGCAGCAGGATGCGGGCGGCGTCCCGGTCGGTCGTGGAGGCCAGCGTGACCTGCACAGCCAGCAGGATCCCGAGCGTGTCGGTGAGCAGATGGCGCTTGCGCCCGTTGATCTTCTTCCCGGCGTCGTATCCCCGTGAAGCGAGGGGAACAGTGGCGTCCGCCTTCACCGACTGCGAGTCCACCACCCCCGCGCTCGGCTCCGGGCTGCGGCCCTCCGACCGGCGGACGGCCTCGCGCAGCTCGGCCACCAGCCCCGCATCCCGCCAGCGGGCGGAGAAGGCATACACCCGGGACCAGGGCGGAAAGTCGGACGGCATCGCCCGCCATTTGATGCCGAGGTCGACGAGGTAGCGCACCGCGGCGATCATCTGCCAGTGGCAGTAGCCTCCGGACGGCCGCCCCGGCCCGCCAGCCAGACCGGAACCGGCAGCAGATCCCCCACCCTTGCCCACTCGGCATCGCTCATGTCCGAGCCGTACCGGGGCCGACGCTCTGGCCGGTCGGCCGCGTTCCCGAACCGATGGGCGAGACAGTCACGCCCAGGAGTGGACGGACTGGACCCCGCCAACCACGACCACGCGACACTGCGACAACAGGGCCTCTTGCTTCTCGCTGGACTCGACAACCGCGAGCTACCAAGAGGCCCTTCCTTCATGCCCCGACATCGGCCACTCATCCGAACCAGGACCCCGTTCGAAGCAGACCGAACCGATGTCGGCCTTGAGGTGCTGATGAACGCCGTAGGGCTGCCAACGGGGCGGGAAAGCGCTCCCTGAGCCTCAGCGGGAGATCGGCCTTGGAGACGTTCGGTAAGCCAGTGCTGCAGGCACCTGCATAGATTCTCGGATCATGCCGACGTACCCCACACACGGGCCCGCCCCCACGGCCACGGTCACCCACTACGGCCGGAGATCTGCCCGGCAGGGATTCGTGCTCGGTGGGACCCTCATGGCAGTGGGTGCCTTCTGGGCGGGCCTCGCCGTGGCCATGACTGCCGGCCTCATCCATGACAAGCCCCAGCCGGTGGGCCTCATTGGTCTGCTCTTCGCGACCATCGGCTACACAGGCTTCAAGATCTTCCGCTCAGCGCTCTCGTTCCATCACCTGGCCGTGAGCGTCGACGACACGGGGCTATGGCTGCGGGCCCGCAGCGGGCAGGGCGTCATCCGCTGGGACACCCTCGCCGGAGTTGCCGTCCACTGGAGCGAACCCGGAAACCGGGGTGCCAGGCATTACTCGATTGAGTTGTGCCCGAGTGGCCCGATCGACCGTGCCGACCCAGTCCTGTGGGTTCCGGTCCGTGACGAGGAGCCCGTCCGCCCTGGCCTTCCGCGCCCGCGCTATCGCCTCGTCACCAACGGCTCATTCGCAAGATACCGGGAGCCCCTGGTTGAGGCGATCCGGTAGTACGCCCCGCAGCTTTGGCTCGGCGAGACGCAACGCGAGCCGGGCCACTGCGACGTTCCCGACTTCGAGGGACATCGGGAGCGGCCCGCCGGCATGGTGCGCTGACACGGCAGGCGTTGGCTACGCTTCCTGGTGTCGTCCGGATTGCCCGAGCCTAGGCGCCAGACGACGGGTTCCAAGGCGTGTAGCCATGTCACACGCAGACAACGATCCGGTGGTGCTCCTGTGGCGGTCTTCCGCAGAGCCGCCTGTAGGCGAGGGCTCGGCGTGGAGCGCCTAGTTGCCGCATGTATGGTGCCGACGAGGCCTAGGTGATCAGTTGAGTCGTCTCGGCCCGATGCGTCCGGAGTCGAAACGGGGAGAAACTGGCCCATGGGGGACCATTTCAAGACGGATATCGGGCAACTCGAACAGTTCCTGACGAATTTGGAGAGATGCGTCGACGAGCTGAACGAAGCGCGGGCCGCCCTCGACCACGTGCGTGCCGACCAGATCGGCACCCCCCGACTCGACGAGGCCTGTGACAAGTTCCAGGACGAGTGGAAGTACGGGTCCGACAAGACCAAGGAATTGATCGACGAGATCAAAGAGGGCGTGAAAGCGAACAAGAAGGGCTACGAAGAGGTCGAGGAAGCCTTGGAGAAGGCCCTCAAGCAGATCGCGGACAAGAGCACCTCGGGTGGCGACGGGGGCGGTAAGTAATGGCAGCGAACCCGTACCCCAACATCGGCTGGAACCCCGTGCCAGGCGTCCCCGCCGAGGTCACGAAACTGCAGCAGAAAGTAGCTGCGGCCGCAACAGCCCTGGAGAACACGCATCGGCAGCTGACGAAGCTCACCGGCGAGAGCAGCTACTGGGAGGGGGACGCGGCGGAGAAGTTCCGCGAGAACCTCGACGGCGACCTGTCGAAGTACATCAAAAGGGCCGCCTCGGCGCTGCGTTCCGCCGCGACCCAGTTGCACAATTGGGATGGCCAGTTGACCTCCAACCGGGGGCTGGCGAAGAAGTACGACGACGAGGCGGCCGAGAGGAAGGCTGCGGCCGACAAAGCCAAGAACGCGTACGACCAGGCCGCCCAGCACCCAGACCTCAAGCTCGCCAACCAGACCTTCCCCTCGCAGGAGGAGGCCGACGACGCGACCGCGCGGCTGCGCTCCGCCGAGCGGGCGCTGAACGAGGCGAGCACGGCCCTCACCAAGGCCAACAACGAGTACGAGTCACTCAACCGCAAGATCAAGGAACTGGAGTCCGAGCACTCCCACGACGCCGAGACCATCGCCAAGGCGCTGGAAAGCACCGCGGAGAAGGCCCCCGACAAGGGCTTCTGGGAGAGCGTCGGCGACATCCTCGTGTCGGTCGGCAAGTTTCTGGCGGAGCACGCTGGCACCATTGGCGCTATTGCCGGTCTGCTCGCCCTCTTCCCCGTCTTTGCCCCGATCATGGGGCCGATCGCGCTCATAGCGAGCGCGGTGTCCCTGGGTAAGAACCTCTCCGACGACGAGTTCCGGAAGAACTTGATGTTCCAAGGCAGTGGAATGGAGATCTTCTCCGCCTACGCCTCCGTCGCCGGGGACGTTGTCGGCATGGTTCCGGGCGGGAAGGCGCTGGGCCTCGCGGCCAAGGAGGGCTTCGAGAGCGCGGCCGACGGAGCCAACCTCGCGACGAAGACCTGGGCCGGCACGAAGGGTGGGCTCCTCGGGATCGGCCGCTCGGCGGCGGACGAGGCCACCGGCGCCTGGCGGGCTGCGGGTGACAGCGCCATGGGCTCGGGGAAGCTGATGGGCGAGATCAAGGTCAACATGCTGAACGTCGCCGCGAACGGCATCTCCTCTGCGGAGAGCTTCGGCCTCGTGGACGACAAGGGCACCGAGCACAACACCGCCGAGGGCACGAAGGCCGCCGCAACAGCACACGCCATCGCCGGAATGTTCGGCCTCGTATGACCAGCCACGGCGAGAGTGAAGGCACCTCATGACCGTGAGTGAACCGACCACCGCGCCGCGGGACACCCCCAAGCCGTCCTTCTGGTACGGGCTGCCCGTTGGTTATACGTCCCTGGACCTCAATCCGCCAGCCGAGCAACTCATGAAGGTCATCAACCTGCTCCGTGGGCTGCCCGAACAAGAGCGGGAGGAGGCGGACCGGGCCCTACGCCTGTACGCGGCCATCGTCAGCCAGCTAAACGCCAACAGGGTGCAGGAGTGCGCGCTCGGGGCCCACCCCAACGACGCCGGTGGTTTCACGATGTCGGTGTTCACCGTGTCGACGCTGCCGACGTCGGGCAATGCGAAGCTCGTGGTGGCAGGCCTCGCGGGCAGCGCCGCGGACGGCCGGGACGAAGGCATGCGCCCGCTGGAACTGCCGTGCGGTCTCGGTTTCCTCTCCGAGAAACGACCGGCCGCCCCGCGGTCGTCCCGGCGGCCGGAGCTGAACGACACGCTCCCGAGTCACATCTGGCAAGGCATCGTCGCGGTGGCGGCACCGAGCGCGCCGGAGCTCATCGTCCTCCAGATGGTGACCCCGGATCTCGACTCCGTCGACGACTACCGGAACATATTGCTCGGGATCGCCCGCACCCTGACTTTCACCGATCCCGAACGAGCCACGGCGGACGATAAGGCCGCCCAGGAACCGGAAGCGCTGACCGGCGCCGCTGCCGCCATGCGGAACGACTTCGGATAGCACCAGCCGGGCTGGGACGGACTACAGGAGGACGAGTGCCGGACAACATGCAAGGTGCCCACACACCGGGAACACTGAACACCGCCACGCTGCGCGGAAAACTGACCATCCGGATGTGGTGGACCGCTATCCGCAACACCGTGGTCTACGCACTCATGGCGTTCGGGGTGCCGCCGCTGGGCGCGGCGGCGAATCGCGCCGGCATGTCCTGGATCTTCATCATTGGAGGGCCGATGATCCTCATCGGCATCTTCGGTCTCCTCGCCACGCTCCGCACCATCGCAGTGGCGGTACTCCTCACACGCACCTGCCGCAGGACGCTGGCCCAGTACTCCTTCGACACGTTCTGCCCGCAGATCACCAAGGTGGACGGCGCCGAGGCGACCAAGGGCCGCCCGAAGAGCATGACGCTCAGGCTGCACAGGGCGGAGGGCCACGACTCACCGCTGATGCGGATGAACCCGGTCCCGCGGCGCGGCCCGTGGCGCAACCCCTGGCCCGAAGGCATCGAGAACGGCGTGTACATCGCGGGCGACCTGCCCTTCGGCGCAGTCGGGTACGTGCCGAGCAGCGGGACGTTCTTCCTCATGCAGCCCGACGACTGGGACGCGACCGCCCACGACCGCGAGCTCGCGGACCCCGACCGCGTCACCCGGGCCCAGGCCGCCGACCTCGCCCGAAGGATCATCTAGCTCCGCAAGACCGACTCCCAGCCCATGCCCTCGTGACCCGGTTGATCCTCTGGTGTCCACAGCGACCTCGCCGCTCAGCCCTTCTCGCACGCGTCTGAGTGCGGGGCTGGATCGGCCGCGCAGACCCCAACGCACTGGTGGGCGCTGGCAAGGGTGGAGTCAGCCAGCACAAGCCGTCGCCGTCCCGGCTCCTCCACTCCGACCTGGGCTGCCCTGAGAGTCAGCTCGAATGAACCGCCCAGAGTCCACCGGCGCAAGGCAGTCTGCAGCTCGGCCGCAGACCGCACTGTTCGTGCACGTTCCATCAGGCTGCGGCGTGCGGAACTTCCACACGCAAGAAGAAGCGGCCGGACGAACTCCCTCTCGGTATCAGGCAGGCCATGGAGGCAGTCCTCAGCTGATCCACCACTGAAGTCCTTGGATGACGCCGCCTTGGCTTCGGTCACTTCCGAGGACAGCGTTTATCGATGAGTTTGGAAGGGAGTTAGCGATCAGTGAGCCTGCGGATGCTCACCAGTTTTGACGGCGCCATCGCACGTGCCTGCTTGGGTCGACTGGGTCAGCTCATGCGAGGGCTGATCGTGCGGTTGCGTGGAACTGCACGTACTCGGTGATCACGCCTCCGGGGTGCTGTACGGTCAGGTTTCGGCCGGTGGGCACCTCGTTGGGACCGTCGAGGATTTCTGCGCCATGTTGCTCGACGATGGCCGCGCAGAGACGGGGATCGGTGAAGGTCTTCGTCCAGCCGCCGAACGATTCGTTTGAGGCGATGGCGACGCTGTTCTTCTCCTCACGCTCGGTCAAAGCCTGGAAGATCAACTCGGCGCCGTGGCGATCCAGTTCCATGTATCCGAGTTCGTCGATGCAGAGGAGATCGACGGCCGTAGCGGGCGATGGTCTTGTTCAGCTGCTTCTCGTCGACGGGCTCATCGAGCTCGTTGACCAGCTTCGTGGCGAGCGTGTAGCGGACCCGGTAGCCCTTCATCGCGGCCTCGGTGCCGAGGGCGATCAGCATTGTGCGACTTGCCGGTGCCGGAGTCGCCGATCAGGCAGAGCGGCTGCCCCTTCTTGATCCACTCGCAGCTGGCGAGCGTGTTGATAGTGGCCGCGTCGATATTGGGGTTGGCATGAAGTCGAAGGTCCGCAGCGACTTCTCCCTCGAGAAGCCGGCTGCCTTGACCGCCATTCCGAGCGGCGGTGGGCCCGGTCGTCGCACTCGGCCATCAGCAGTTCGGCGGGGAAGCCGCGGTAGGTCATCTGGTCCTTGACCGCCCGGTCGGCGATGTCGGGGAACTCGTTGCGGATCGAAGGCAGTCGAAGCATGCGGCAGGCGGTGTCGATGGCGGCGTGGGCGGCCTGCTCGGTCAAGCCTCGCTGGCGGGGCAGAGTCACTGGGCTTCTTCCTCTCGGTGTGCGCCGCCGCTGGCGCGACGGCGGAGCAACCGGTCATACGGGGTCACCGGGGGCAATGGCCTGGTGTCCGGCGGAAGGTGGGCCAGCTTCCACTCGTGGAGGAACGTCACGGTCCCCGACGCCCCGGAGCCACTGTCCGCAGGCCGGCCGGAGACGGGTGGCTCGTCCTCGGCCTGGGCGGCCTTGCGGGCCTCCAGAGTGACCGCGTCCGCGGTCAGGGCCCCGGCCCGCAGAGCGGTGGCCAGCCCGGCGACCAAGTGCTCGTGCGGGATGTGCCGCCCCAGCAGCAGCACCTCGATCAGGGCCCGCGTGCCGTCCCGTTCGCCGTGGACCTTGCGGGCCTGAGCCCACGCGTCATGCACCGGTCTGAACCTGCCTGCGGCACGGGCCTGTTCGAGAGCGGTGACGCCGGGGAAGGCGCCCGGCTTGCGGATCAGCGCCTCCAGATAGCGGTCCAGCTCCAGACGGCAGCCGCCCTTGGCGATCAGCCTCTCGTGCCGGGCCACTTCCACGTTCTGGTCGTAAACCACCAGATGAGACGTGTGCAGCACCACCCGGACCCGCTCGCCGACCAGTCGGACCAGCACCGAGTAGCGGTTGGTGCGGACCGTGATCTGGCTGTAGCGGTCGACCCTGGGGGTGAACACCCGACCGGTCTCGCACAGCTCCGGCGGCAGCGGCATCAGCAGCGGCTGTTCGACGGCGAAGTACTCGTCGATGGTCCGCGGCCGCGAGCCGATCCGGCGCCGGCCGTCGTGCAGGTCCCACTGCTCGACCATCTCGTTCAGCTCCGCCAGCGAGGAAACCTCTGGCACCGGGATGAAGTGGTTGCGGCGGAAGTAGCAGATCTGCCCCTCGACCCCGCCCTTCTCATGGGCGCCGTCGATGCCCGGGCGGTAGAAGCTCTCGATGCCAAAGTGCGATCTGAACGGGGTCCACCGATCGGTTTCCACCCTCGCCCGGCTCAGCCCCAGCACCTGGGCGAGTGCGGCCTTGAGGTTGTCGTAGCGGAACGGCCACGCGGGACCCCGCCCAGCACCCGCAGCGCGTGCACGTGGCCCTCGAAGAAGGCTTCCTGGCCGGCGGAGGCGAACACCCGGTGCACGGCCTTGCCCGAGTACGACAGGCGGAAGGAGAACAGGTAGCAGGTCACCAGCTCGCCGGCGAGCCGCACGGCCACGTCGCCGAAGTCGACCTCCGCTTCCATGCCGGGTGGGTGGGTCTGCGGGGCGAACACCTCAATGGGCGCCTTGCCCGCCTCCACCGCGATCTGCGGCTTCCGGTCGGCGACATACCGCCTGACCATCGGATACGACAAGTCGGCGCCGTGTTTCTCGACCAGCCGGTGGAAGATCCGGGTGACCGTGTGCCGCTGCTTGCGCGGCGCATCCAGGTCGGCCCGCAGGATCCCGTCGATCACCGCCTTGTACGGACCAGCGCCGACGGCCGTGGCGGCAGCGGCTTGCGCGGCTCCGGCCAGGCCGAGTCCAGGGCCTTGCGCACCGTCCGCCAGGCGACGTTGTACTTGCGCTCCAGCTCCCGCATTGTCATGCCGCCGTGATGGTCCCGCCGGAGCGCCGCGTACAGCTCGACCTTGGACATCTGCAGCATGACCAGGCCCTTTCACCGGGAACAGCCCGGTGCTGTCGTGGCAAGCCCCCCACTGCCTTCAAAACTCGTGAACATCACCCGACCGTGGGAACGGGCACCTCCCAAACCTGTGTACAACTGCCGTCACGACTCATGAACAAGGCCGGGTACGCGCAGGGCGGCGGGCTGACGGATGAACGCCGAGAGTTCCGCCAGGGCATCCCGATGATGGCCGCCGAGCGGTTCGCCGCGGGCGAGCCGAGTTCGGCGGTCGCGAAGGAGTTTCGGGTCAGTGTCCGCTCGGTGCAGCGGTGGCGGCGGGCCTGGGACAGAGGCGGCCCGCGGGCTCTGCGGTCTGCAGGTTCGGCCTCACTTCCCAGGCTGAGCGAGGCCCAGTTCGCCGTACTCAAAACGGAGTTGGCCAAGGGACCGGTCCGGCGCGGCTGGCCCGAGCAGCGGTGGACGCTGGCGCGGGTCAAGACCGTGATCGGGCGACGCTTCCACAAGAGCTACACCCTCCAGGGCGTGCGCAAGTTGCTGCTCAGGCACGGCTTCTCCTGCCAGGTGCCGGCCAGACGGGCAGTGGAACGCGATGAGGAGGCGATCTGCGGCTGGGTGGAGGAGACCTGGCCGCAGGCGGAAACACCGCGGCGGCGCTCGGGGCATGCATCCTCTCCGAGGACGAGGTCGGCTTCTCGTTGATGCCGCCGACCGCACGCACCTGGGCCCGCCGGGGGCACACACCCGTCATCCGGGTCCGCGGACGCACCTCCCGTCAGCTCTCCGTCGCCGCCCTGGCCTGCTACAGACCAGGGGAACGGCCCCGCCTGATCTACCGGCCCAGTGACGGCACAGCCATCGGCGCGGCGACCGCAGGAGCTTCGCCTGGAGCGACTACCGCGACCTGCTGATTGCCGCCCGCCGGCTGGGTGCCCCCATCGTCCTCATCTGGGACAAGCTCGGCACCCACGTGTGCGCGGACATGCGGGCCTTCATCGATGGCCAGGACTGGCTTACCGTCTTGCAGTTACCCGCCTACGCGCCCAAGCTCAACCCGGTCGAAGTGTGGTCACCTGCTGCGACGCGGCTACACCGCCAACGTCGCCTTCACAACCCTGACCACCTCATCCGCACCGTCCGCGAGGGCCTCCGCAAGCTCCAGTACCGCCCCGCACTCCTCGACGGCTGCCTCGCAGAAACCGGACTCGCTCTCCGGCCCAGATAACTCACCCCGACACCACGAGTTCAAGCTCAGTAATGCCGGACAACGCTCAAGGTGCCCACGCTCCAGAAACATTGGATACCGCCGCAACTGTGAAGGAAGCTGACAGCCTCCGATGCAGTCCGGGCCACCGCATATGCCTGGCCAGCCCCCATGTACGGCGCCGGCGCACCGCCGTTCCAGGCGCCGCCCTTCGGGCAACGGCCGAACGCGAGCGGTCATCCGGTGGGCGCGGTCTTCCTCGGGTTCTTCGTCTCGGTCGTCGCCTCGCTGCTCTACAGCGGTTTCCTCCTGATCGCGTACAAGGATCAGTCGGTCGCTGTGGCCGTCGTCGCCGCGCCCGCGGCCATGTTCGGCTACACCAACGGCCTTGTGCTGATCTCCGCCGTCGAGGAATCACCCATGGCTCTCAGGGACTTGCTGGAGTAGGAGCCGTTCTTCCCGGGCCAAGGCACAGTGGAACCACTAGACCAGCGGCGGAGTCGACTGGTTCTCCCCGCTCGGCCTCGTACTCGCCGCGGCCGCCGCTTGGGGCATCGCCTACCTCATCGGTAACAAGCTCGGTCAGACGTGACTTCTCTTCAGATACCGGTCCGGGCGGCCACCGCCTGGCGCCCGGTCGGTAGCTGAACCCTGACTTTCGGTCGGCCCGCCTCAGTGAAAAGCGGGGCTGTCGCCAACCCCCGCCAGCGCTGCCGCGATACAGGTGACCATCATCGCCCAGCGAGTGTGGCCCATTCGCGCCAGCACAAAACTCCAACCGCCGAGGGCCACACCCATGGCATACGTGGCAACCCAGACACCGAGCGCATCGCCCTGCCCGAGGCGCACGACGATCAGGACCAGACAGACGACGGCGACCAACCCGGCGAGCCCCGCGTACACCCCGCGTGCCTGCCGCACGTCACGCCGCCGCTGCTCCGCGAGCCCCGGTCGGCCCTGGGCCTGGAACTGTGCCCGCAGCTCCTCCGCGCTCGCCTCGGAGGTCAGGGGCCGCCCGCCCGTCCCGTCCGGCCTGTTCACCGCGTCACCGCCTTGCGTAGTCATGGCAGCGGAGCTTAGCGGCCGACGGCCGACCTGACAGAGCCGGGACAACGGCGAGCCGATCCCGAGGCGGAGGCCCAGCGGGGCCTCTGTGCTTGTCCCGACACCCCGGCGTCTCGGCGTCCCGTCGTCCCGACGCCGACGTCTCACACTGCGGTTCTCTGTCGCTTGCTCTTGCGGAACAGCAAACAGCCACAGATCACCAGCAGCAGGCCCGCACCGGCAGCACCGAGGCCGACCGTGAGCAATTCCGTCTCCATCGGCGGGTGGGAGATCTTGTTGGTGCCGGTCGGCGACGCGAAGTGCTCGACGTCTCCCTTGTACGGCTTCGGTGCCGTGTCGACCTTCGGCGGGTTGGCTGCCGCGCGCACCGCGGCCGCGGCGTTGATCTGGCCGGCGCCGACAAACGCGTTGTGTCCGCCTGCCGGATGGTCGGCCGTCCGCATCAAGATCGCTCGCGTCTGGGCCGGGGTCAGGTCCGGGTTCTCGGCGAGCATCAGCGCGGTGACACCTGCGGCGAGCGCCGTAGCCGGGGAAGTGCCGTTGACCGGACGGTAGCCCCCGTCCTTGTCGGCGCTCATGATGCCGACCCCTGGGGCAGCGATGGTGTTGTGGGTACGCACGGTCGAGAAGCCGACGCGCTGGCCTCCCTGATTGGTCGCTGCGACGGAGATGACGTTCGCGTACCCGGCGGGGAAGTTGCCTTCGTTGCCCTCATCGCCGCTGTTACCCGCTCCGGCCAGCAAGGTGACGCCCTTGTGGACAGCACGGGCCGCGGCCGCCAAGTCCTCGCCTTGGAACTCGTGCACGACGCCGCCGCCGAGGGACATCGAGATGACGTCGGCCCCTTGGGCGACCGCGTAATCGATGCCGTCGCTGATCGGGCTGAGTCCTCGCTCGAGTGTTCCCTCCTCGCTCTCGTCGTCGCTGATCACCCGGACGCTGATGATCTCTGCCTTGGGCGCCACCTTGAGGACGTCCGACACCATGGCGGTGCCGTGCACGCCATAGTTGTCATCGCCGGGCTTGAGACCGTCCGAGTCGTAGAAGTCCGGGCCGACCTTGGTCACCCGGCCCTTGAGCGCAGGATGATCAGGGTCGATACCGGTGTCCAGCACGGCAACGGTCACGCCCTCCCCCTGGGTGGTCGCATGCGCCTGCGGCAGGCCAAGGGCAGCCGACTCCCAGCTGACCGGGGCGTTCTCGGCGGCTGATGCGGGGGCCACGCCGAAGCAGAGAGCGGCACCGGTCAGGACCGTCAACGCGGCACCCGTCACCGCCGTGTCGCGCATGAAGCCGGTCTTCATCACGAATCCCCCATCTGCAGGCGGTCCATGTGAGCGCGGAAGAGGGTGACGAGATCCGCGGCGTTGGCACTCCAGGACTCGCGATCGACGTTGTCGCCGTTGCTGTCGCCCCACTCGCCGGGCAGATCACCCGCGACGTAGCCATCGACGGAGCCGACACTCGCCGCCACGACGTACGGCATGTGCTCACCACCCACCGGGGCGAGATCGGCGCCGTTCCGGTGCTTCCACTTGGCGGCCAGAGTGCCGGGGACGGCGTAGGGGACAACCACTCCGTCGTCGAAGAGATGGTCCTGGTAAGCCTCGTAGATGTTGGTCCTCGCCCCGATCTCCGAGGATCCCTCCGGCAACACCACGACCGCGACTGTCGCGACCATGTTCGCGGTGGAGTCGACGTACGTGGCGCGCAGCACCGCCTTGCAGCCGTTCTCCTCGGCGGCCTTCAAGGTATGGCTCGTGAGGCCCTTGTCGCACTCGGTGTCCGGAGAGATCCCTACGCGGTTCCAGATGGCTGCCTCGCGGTCGTGGAGGCCGCCGTTGTATCCACCTCGGCCGCCGAGTGTGGCCGGGAAGAAGGAGTCCACCGGCTCATCCCGCCACATCACGTTGCCGTACTCGTAATTCGGCAGCTCCTGCTGGGCGTTGCTGTACGCGTGCGCGGTGAGCGCGCCACCACCGAGGAGCAGCAGAGCTCCGAAGGCGGCGAGCAAGGAACCCGCTACCTTTCGGCCCGTCCCGCTGCCGGGGGCTCCGCTCTGCGGGCCCTGCGGCGGCCAGGGCGCCTGCCCGTGGGTCGGGACGGCTGTGCCGGGCGGTGGCGCAGCCGACATCGGCGGCTGCTGGGCGTACGGATTGGCGCTGCCCTGCGGGCTTTGGCTTTGCACCGGCCATGGCGCCTGGCCGGGAGGCGGAACCGCTCCTTGGCCAGGCTGCGGTGTGCCCGGGCCCGACGGCTGCTGCGCATACGGATTTACGCTGCCCGGAGTCCCGGGCGGCGGGTACGACATCGGTTTCAACTCCCCCACACGATGCTGCTTCTGCCCGGGGGCACCTGTCAGCTGCAGTGAAGTAAAGATCGTCGGCTCGGCCGGTTCGCCCCCGGAGGGGATACGGTAACCCGTAGCGACCGGCAGCTTTGCGTATCCCCCCGCGAACGTCTGCTGCACCGCAGTACTTCGTTCGTCAACAGGGGTTGTTCTGCTTTTCCGGAAAGAACTCCCGTACCTCTTCCGTAAGAAGTCGTGAAGGTTCTGCGAACGGGCAAACACTCGGTCGGGTCTCACAGGCCCGTCGGATCGCGTGTGGCTTCATGCTGACCTCTGCCTTGACGAGCCCCGATGGCCACCGCGTCATTGCCGGCCCGCCTCGACCCGCTGGCGAACCTGACACGGAGATCTCGGCCGCGGCCTCTTCGAGGCGCTGACCGCGAACGACCACACAGTTGAACAGGCGCGAAGGCGTTCGGGATCGCCAGGTCCAGCGTGGGCAGTGACACGTCGCGGGCGTCACTGGTTCAACTCTGGTTCGCAGTCGCGACTATACTCACTTGCGGCAGACGTGCCCACGTCAAGCACCGATGCTTTCGTTCTATAGCGAACGTAAATCGACAGGGGGGCATGGCGTGACAGCCGGGACGGACATCCAGGATCCGGTAGAGCTCAACCGGGCGGGCGCTGGCGCACGCGAGATCAGTGGGCGCACACGAACCTCAGGGGCTCACCCCGTGGACGAGACGCGCTCGGCATCGCGGGACTTCGGCCCTGGCAACTGGGATGGAGGGCTGGGCTCGGCACTGACTGTCCTGTCGGAGACCTGGTCCTCTCAGGTCTCCGCACTCGTAGCCGACTGCGACAGCCTCGCCAGCCAGTGCGGCGCCTCGGGAACGCTGTATCAGCGCACCGAAGCCACGAACACGCAGAACATGCACTCCCTGGCGAGCGACTTCGGCTGAGCAGTCCTCAGCTCGCCGCCACCGAGCAACCAGCCAGGTCTCACGACTCCGCAAGGGATTCGCCGAGCTCATGCCAACGTACGAACAGCTGTATCACCTCAATCTGGGCAACCTCAAGGCGGCCGCTGACCGCTGGGGGGAAACCGCTACCAAGTTCAAGGCGTTGCACACCGCGTACGGCGACCAGGTCGCTCGGCCCTTCAAGCAGGCCGGCTGGACCCAGCCGGTCCTGACGGTGGCCAAGGCCGACAATGACATACGTGCTGCCCAGCAGCAGTTCGAGAGCGCCCACAAGGAAGCGAAAGGCATTGCCGGCGTTCTCACGTCACTGCACACCGAATTGAAGAAGGCCCGGGACGACCTCCGCCACCTCGCTGACGTCGAAGCCAAGGAACAGAATCTTCGCGTCAGCACCACTGGCACCGTCACCCCGCGCCACGACCTCTCACAGGACGTCGGTGCCCGTAACGACCCCGACGGCCAGGCCGCCATCCGTGAACAGCAAGAAGCCTGTGAGGAGTTCGCCCGCCGTCTCAGGCGCGTCCTGCAGCGCGCCGCCGACGCCGATGAGACCGCATGCTGGGCCCTGCGCCGCGATGTCGGCGGAAACCGAAGCGACTTCAACTCCAAGGTCGTCACCTCCCTCGACGACGCCGAAGCCACGCGCGCCGCCGAGCGGAAGAAGGATTCCCGTACGAAGACCGACGGGTGGGTCGCCGAGGGCGAGACCGAAGCCTCCGGACCCGGCACCGGCACATCGGTCACCGGAGCCGACACCGGGGCCGGCAAGTTGAGCGAGGCCCAAGCGCATGCCGACCTCGGCCGCGCGAGCGCTGAAGGCTCGCTCACGAACGGTCCCCTGAGTCTCACCGGGGCGGCCGAAGCCTATGTGGGCACCAAGGTCTCCGCAGCCGGCGGCATCACCCACGAGGGCATCAAGGGCGAGGTAGGCGCGTTCGTAGGGGGCGAAGCCTCCGCCAACGGGCGCGTCGACGCCGGCCCGGTCGGGCTGTACGGACGGGCGGAAGCCAAGGCGGGCGCCGAGGCGGGCGCCGGCGTCGGGATCGGTCCAGAAGGGGTGCATGCGGGCGCAGAGGCGTTCGCCGGGGCGAAGGCCGGTGTCGCCGGGGGCGCCGACCTGGGGGGCATCGGGGTGGGAGGGACGGCCGAGGGCTGGGTCGGCGTCGGAGCCGAGGCCGAAGCGACTCTCGGCAAGGGCGCAGACGGCAAGTGGCACATCGGTGCGAAGGCGGGCGCCGCCCTCGGGCTCGGTGGCGAGGTGGGCTTCGAGGTCACCGTAGACCCAGGGAAGGTCGCCGACACCGCGAGCGACGCAGCCGACGCCGTGGGCGATGCGGCCGGGGCGGTCGGAGATGCAATCGGCAGCCTGTTTTGATGCACTTTTCGACAGAGCCACTGTTCCCGTAAGGAGGGCTCGAGATGCCCACAACCCTTCCCGTACCGATCGAGTTCGAACTGCCCGAAGGCTGGCGCGCCGCACCGCCGGACGAAGTCGGCGCACCGGCCGCGGCGTTCGTCGCGCTGCATCCGCAATCGGATGCCGGCTTCACCGCGAACATCACGATCGACGGCGAGTACCGCCCGGATGAGGCGACATTGGCCGAGATCGCCCATGCGTCAGTGGAGCGCTTGAACCAGGCAGCCACGTCGGCCCTGGTCACCGGCAGCCGCGAGATCGGCTCTGCAGATGCGCCCGGTTTCACGCAGACGTTGGCTGTGTCCGCCGTCGTCAACGGCGTACCCCGCGATCTCGTCCAATCCCAGGTGTATCTCTCGATGCTGGACGTCACCGATCAGCGCCGGCGGGCGGTGATCCGACTTGTCCTGACAGCCACCGCGTCCCAACACCCGTCAGTCCTACGCGATTTTCAGGACTTCGTGCGCACAGTTCGCCCGGACACCAACGCGGCTCCTTAGTCCGTTCCGCGCACGGCAAGACGTGGACCACCAATCCGACTATTCATAGGTTGATTTCATGGGTCTCTTCGACAAGCTGACCGGAACCAAGCGCCCTGCCGAGGGAGTCGCCCCGCGCTCCGCCGCTGAAGTCCATGCGGCTCTACTGGGCCTCAACAATCCTGACGTCCCTTACATCGTTCGGGACGGCCGTGAGGAGGACGCCGACCTGGTGGCCGAGTGGCGCATCCTTGATCCTGCCTGGCAGACGTTCTTCATCCGCACTCAGGTCAGTCGAGTGTTCCAAGTCCGTATGCGCCTGGTACCTGAGAAGCACGAAGTTCGCTCCCTGGACCAGCAATACGAGGTCACGTGGGTCGGCGGCACCCCCCATCTGGCCATCACGGCCGAGGCCCAACGTGGCCAAGTACAGACGGTCTCGAAGCGCTGGACGCTCGGCGGAGGCGATGACGACGCCCAGCGAACGACCGAGACGTTCAGCTTCGACACCTCTGACCTGAAGACCCCCCTACAGGAAACCGTCCTGAGCTCGGGGTGGACATGGCGCGGAGTCATCACCGGCAAGTTGTGAAATGGGCGGGACTGCATCCGATTCAGGCTGCACGGGGCCCGCGGAAGGTCTGCCATGACTTGAGTCGTGCGACCGCCGCGCTCGACCGGGGCGTGTGCTGCGGACAGCGCACGGTTGACGGATCGCTGGGTCGGCATGAGGTCGTGGCCCGGCGGGCGTCTGAGGGGGCCTCGTCACCCACGGGCCGGCTCCCATGTAGGTGCGGCGAGGACCGGGACGCGTTGGCGTTCGCAGACCTGGGTGATACAGCCGGGGCTGACCCGCCGCCATGGCCGGGTCACCGAACGGCTGCGGGCCGCGCTGGGCGCGCTCGGGCTGGCGCTGGCCGGCCGGGCCGCAGCCCGGCTCGCCACGTTGTTGGGCATCGCGACCAGCCGCAGCACGCTGCTGCGCCGGGTCATGGACCTGCCCGACACGTCCGTGACGGAGCCGAGGGCTGTCGGGGTAGACGACTTCGCACTGCGCCGCGGCCACGTCTACGGCACCGTCGTGATCGACGCCGAGACCCACCAGGTCCTCGACCCGCTGCCCGAACGTGACGCCGCCACCCTCGCCCCGTGGCTCAGAGCCCATCCCGGCATCGAGGTCATCTGCCGCGATCGCTCCGGCGCCTATGCCGATGCGGCGGACACAGCGGCACCCCAAGCGGTCCAGGTCGCCGATCCCTTCCATCTCTGGCAGAACCTGACCGTCGCGGTCGAGAAGACCATCGCCGCGCATCGCTCCTGCCTGCGTGACCTGCCACCTCCCAGTCCGGAGCCCGAGCCCGAGTGGGAGACGCCTGCCGAGGCGGCAGTCGGCCAGGGCGACGAAGCAGACGACCCGACCGGCAAGTTCGCCGAGCGGGCCCGCGCCCACCACGCCTTGGTCCACGAGTTGCTCGACCGGGGCATGGGCCTGCGCCACATCGCCCGCCACCTGGGCTGGGGCCGGCACACCGTCCAGCGGTACTCCCGGGCCGCCCGCTGGCAGGACATGGTCAAGGGGCGCAAGCGTCAACTCCCCAGCAAACTAGACCCGTTCAAGCACTACTCGGCACAACGCTGGGGCGAGATGGATGGGAAGGTGACGATCCTCGACCTCTACCGCGAGATCACCGCCCGCGGCTTCCGCGGCCACTACTCCACCGTCCGCGACTGGGCGCGCCGCGGACTGCCCCGGCCAGAAGGCTTCACCCCCGCCCCGCCACCGCCGTCGGTACGGCTGGTCACCGGCTGGCTCACCTGGCACCCGGCCACCCTCACCGAGGAGGAGAAGCTGCACCGCAAGGTCGTGCTCGACCACTGCCCGGTGCTGGCATCGGCCGCCGAGCTGACCAGTTCGTTCGCGGAGATGCTCACCACGCTCAGCGGTACCGTGCTGCCCGACTGGACTGCCGAGGCCAGGGACGCCAGCCTGCCCGGCATCAGCAGCTTTGCCGTCGGCTTGCACAGCGACTTCGACGCGGTGACCGCCGGTCTGACGACGGACTGGAACTCCGGCCCGGTCGCGGGAGCAGTCAACCGGATCAAGATGCTCAAACGCCAGATGTTCGGCCGCGCCGGATTCGCTCTCCTGCGCAGGCGAGTACTCCTCGCTTCATGACCTCTGTCAGTGGCTCCTGGAATGCTGCCTCAGCCAATGACCAGCGATACCAGAGCCGAACATGGGAACGTGGGGAACCGGCCCATTCGACAGTGACCTTGCCGCAGACTTTGTTGAGGAGTTGGAGGGACTCTCTCCTGAGCAGATCATCGATGTGATGCACAGGGCCCTCCAGCGTGTCGCATACTCCGGCACCCGGGTGGATGGCGGAGACGGGGTGGAAGCCGTCGCCGCTGCTGCCCTGGTCGCTGCTCAAGTTCCTGGCAGCGGGATTGTGATCGACCCTGACGACGGACCGAAAGAGACGCTGCCGCAACTGCCAGTATCCCTACGTGCACTGGCTCGCAGGGCCCTCCACCGTGTCACCGAAGACGGATCCGAGATGACGCAGGGCTGGGTGGACAGCAACGACGCCATCGCCTGGCGCCAAGAGGTGCAGTTGGTCCGTGATGCGCTGGATACAAGCGGCTGACGACGGTCACGCACAGTGGTGGAACCACGGAACTTGCGCCAGACCCTTGCGATGGCCCCACCTGGTGACCGTGCCCGCAGGTGGGTGTCAGTGGGGCAGCTTCGGAACTTCACCCGGTGATCTGCACCTGCCCAGTGCCAAGTGGCCAATCTCAAGGGGCCGCTGAACAACGTCACAGCCACGCTCGCGGAGTGCGACCGGGTCGGCGACAGCCAGGCTGACTACTCCCACAAGCACCGTCGGCACGGAGTGAACATGCAGGTGATGACCGACCACTTGGACGGCTGCTGTGGATCTCGCCCGCGCTGCCCGGCCGCGCCCACGACCTGAGCGCGGCTCGCACCCAACGGATCATCCGGATCTGTGAGCGGCAGGACATCCCACTGCTCGCAGACCGCGCCTACATGGAAGCCGGCCCGTGGGTGACAACACCCCTCAGACGCCCACCGGGCCGCGAACTCACACCAACCCAGCAAACCGTCAACCGCGCGCCATCCCCCGCCCGGGCACCGGGCGAAGGCGGCGTCGCACGACTGAAGTCCTGGCGCACCTTCCGCAGGGCCCGGTGCAGCCGGAATCGAATGACGTCAATCACCGCCGCCGTCCTCACCCTGGAGCGGCAGCCCTGAAAAGGCTCAGTGATCCCCAGCACGATGCGACACTGACAACAGATCCTTGACGCCCGGGAGGGTGAGAACGCCGCGCCCCTTGCTGGCTGCGGTCCGGGCGGTACTCAGGTTGAACTCGTGGAGTTCGGCGGCTCGTGATGGCTCTTGATCGTTGCGGTACGACGTTGTCATGCGGTACGCGCATGGGGGCGGGCTGATACCCAGGCAGCGGGAAAAGCGGGAGGGGGTGCGCCTTGGGGCGGCCGAGCGGTTCGTTCGTGGTGAGTAGACCGAGGCCGTTGCGAGGGAGCTTCGGGTGACGTCGGGGTCGGTGCGACGTTAGCGGTGGGAGCGGGAGTGGGAGCAGGGCGGTGTGGACGCCCTGCGCTCGAAGGGGCCGGCCTCGGTGGAACGACTGAGCCGGTCGCAGTGGGAGCGGCTGGAGCGGGAGTTGAAGCGGGGCCGGCCCCTTCGAGCGCAGGGCTGGGACGACGAGTTCCAGGGGTGGACGCTGTAGCGGGTCAAGCTGCTGATCGGGCGGATGTTCCACGTTGGGTACACGATCCAGGGCGTGTGGAAGATGTTGCGGCGGCACGGCTGGTCCGCGCAGGTACCCCTGCGGCGGGCGATCGAACGCGACGACGAGGCGGTCGAGGTGTGGAAGGCCGAGGTGTGGCCGCAGGTAAAAGGACCGCGGCGGACCTGGGAGCCCGCATCTGCTTCGAGGACGAGGCGGGCCAGGGGCTGAGGCCGCCGAAGGGACACACCTGGGCGCCGCGCGGAGCCCGGCCGGTGGTGCGGGTGCGCGGCCGCAGCCGGGGGGCGGGTCAACATCGCCGGCGGGTCTGCCACCGGGCCGGGCACCGGTCCCGGATTCTTCTTCAAGCTGCACATCCGGCACGGACGCCGGGGCGAGCCGAAGGCGTTCTCCTGGCGCCAGTACCGGGATCTGATCGTCATGACCCATCTGCAGCTCGGAACCCCGGTGGTGTGGCGCCGGGACAACCTGAACGTGCACCCGGTCAAGGAGCTGGCCGGCTTCGCCGAGGAGCACCAGGACTGGTTACAGATCTTCCAGCTGCCCTCCTACGCTCCGCAGCTGAACCTGGCCAAGGGAATCTGGTCGCTCCTCAAGCGGCACCTGGCCGACTTCGCCGCCACCCGGCCTCCCACACCTCACCCGCGTCATCAAGCGGAACCTCAAGAAGATCCAGTACCGGCCTCACCTGGTCGACGGCTGTCTCCTACCCACCGGTCTGACCATGGACGAGGACGCGATCAGACCACCGGACTCCGCGAGTCCAACCTGAGTAGTTCCGGGTTCACGGTCTGTCCCAGGGAGTTACCCCTACTGCCCTTGGTGAGGCGGCTGTTGGGCGTAAGGGTTGGGGTGCTGCGGAGACTGCCCTGGAGGCATGGGGTAGCCCTGGTTGGGAGCCGTGTTGGGGTACTGCTGGTAGCCCGTAGGGGGCTGGGGCGGGTAGCCCGTGCCAGCTGGGGGCGTTCCGCCGCCGGAGCCGGGGCCGCCGTTACCGCCGTTACCGCCGTTACGGCGGCTGCGGATTACCGCGATGGCGATGCCGATGACGACCACGGCTGCTGCGATGCCGACGATGAGGAGGCTGTTGCCCGAAGAGGACTTCTTCTTTTTCTTTGCTGCCTGACTCGTGCTGTCGTTGTCGTCGGAGGCGGCACCGGAATTCGTGGACGTGGACGGCGACGCCTGGGCGAGAGGGCCCTGCTTGGGGCCCTTGGGGATGTCCATCGTCAATGCCGCGTACGGACGGATGATGCCGTAGCCGTACTCCTCATCAGGTGTCTTCTTGACGTCGTGGTCAAGGAACGTGGCCGATTTGATCAGGCGGTTGATGACCTGGCCTGCGGTGAGGTCAGGGTACTTGGCGCGGACGAGGGCTGCGGTGGCGGAGACATAGGCAGTTGAGTCAGAGGTGCCATCGGCTTGTGCGTAGCCATTTGAATGACTCGTGTCCACTCGGACGATGTTCACACCCGGAGCAGTTAGCGTCACTCCTTCGCCGAAATTTGAGTCAGACCAAATCTTTAGTGATTCATCAACAGCGCCTACCGCTACCACGCCTGGAAGCTTCGCCGGATACTCTAGCCCCGCAGCCCCATCATTTCCCGTCCCGGCTACAACAACAACGTTGTGCTGCTGTGCGTACTCGATTGCTTTAGCACCCTCAGAACCAGGCTGGGCGAGAGAATCAACAAATGACATATTGATTACGTCTGCACCCTGATCAACTGCGTATCGGACACCTTCTGCCCACTGCTCGTCATTGAACTCTTCACCATCTCCTGAAGCCTTGATCGGAAGGATCTTGGCCTTCGGAGCCAAGCCGATAACACCTGAAGCATTGTTCGTCCCATGTCCATGACCAGCGATGAGGCTTGCCATACCGGTGCCATGCCCGTTGGTATCATTCTGGGCATCGCCACCTCCGGTGACATCTTTGCCCTTCACTACCTGCCCAGTCAGATCGGGATGATTACCGTCCACTCCGCTATCAACGACGGCAACTGTCACACCCCGCCCCTGTGACTCTGACCAGACCTTATTGAAGTCCATGACGTCAATGACCCACTGCTTGTCGCGGATGTAATCCGCAGAGGCAGTCGGGGCCGAAGTGAGGAGCAAGGCTCCTGTCAACGTCACGACTCCCGTCGTGGACCAGAATCGCTTGACACCCAATTCCTTGCTCCTCACTCAACTACGAGCGGTTCCGCCAGCCTTCACACGGGCGAGCCGCACGCTCTCCGTGCGGCTCGCTTCGTGCGCCTACTCGATGGTCCGCGGTACATTGCGGTTCCGGTCTTCTTTCGAGTTCCAGGTCTCTTCGTCCTTGTGGCCAGAGTCCATCCCGGTCAGTGCTCCCCAGGACGATGCGTCAATGACAACAGATCCCCGACGCCCGGGAGCGTGAGAACGCCGCGCCCCTTGCTGGCCCCGGTCCGCGCGTTAAAGGTGTCACCCGCATACCAGGCGCCGTACTCCATGGCCTTGGGCCACCGCCGGTACGTCCTGACCGGATTCCAGACGGACATGAGGCCGGTCAGCCGTTCGTGCTCGGCGTACTGGAGCTGGACGGCGGCGGTGTATGCCTCCCATGTGCCCTTGGCTCTGCGTACATGCGGGATTAGCCGCCACGGGTGCGTCTCCAGAACACGCCGCATGCGCCTGACGCTGCCGAGCGATTTGTGGCTGAGGTAGAGAACAGCGGGATAGCCGATGACCCAGGCGATCAGAGCGGCGCCCCCGATCTTGTTGGCCGTCTCACCGGCGTCAGGATTCATGAGGGCACTGACCGCAACAAACGACGGCAGGCAGAGAACCCACCAGATCGTCCGGCGCCTCTTCAACTTGCGGTACGTCCTCTCCCAGGCGGCCCGAGTCTCTGGGTGGTCAAAGGCACGCTTATGCAAGGGCGCCTGAACTTTGAGCTGCTCCGCAGATGTCACCGCACTATGCTCGCCCGACGGAACGTGCCAGTCGTTGCTCTTCACGGAATCTCCAGGATCAGCCACGCAGTAGAATCGGCTTCCGCCAACTTCGTTTGTCGATACCGGCCTGCTTCGCCAGAGCAATACGCTCCGCACCAGCCTGCCCACGCCTCGAAGCCAGTTTATCCCAATCCGCAGGATTCAAGAACAGCATCGCGTTGCTACCCGGTACCACCATCACTCCTCCGAAGGCAAGATCCCCAGCGACCCACGCGCCGTTCTCTGTCCCCTCCGGCCAACGGCGGCGCCCGGCAGCGTTGATGGCCTTCATCAGCGGAGCGCCATGCTCGCCGCGCGTGGAGATCTTGACCTCAAAAACACTGCCGTACTCGGTCCAGAGCGAGCTCTTTTTGACCACGCGGGTGTGGAAAACGAGGGGGTAGTGGCGCAGCACCTTCCGGCATTGGACCAATCTGACGCCAGCCCAGAGACGGTAAGCCGTAAGGACAAATACGAACGCCGCTACCACGAGGGGTAGCGTCAGGAAGAATGACGCGGAAGCCCCCGCCCTGTTCAGGATAATCGGGACGACGACCAGGACTGCTATCACGGCTAGACGTGAAGCAATAAGTTTCGCCAAGGCGATGTAGTTGTCTCTCATCACCAGATCGACGTCTACCGCTGGCGGGCTGTCCGCTCCTGGATGGCTCTGTGACATCTCAACTCCGTCTCTGCGTACTGGCACTTGACTAACCGAAATCGTTTTCGATCGATTGGGCGGCGGATCCCGGCCTTTGTCCGCTGTCTGCCCCTTCCGTAAGCGACGGGTCGGTGAACGACACAGTGTGCGCGACTCCGAGCAGCACATCCCGATAGGAGTCAGCGAGCTCCACAGCAGATGTCACCAACTGCAGCACAGCGATGTCGCGTGTGCCGGCACCGGTCACTGCGACCGTCCCCTGCCATACGGTCCCCTCTGGAGGCGGGTCGCTCCCCTCAGGCGGAGCACCCTGTGCGGGCACTCGTCGTCTCTTCTCCGCGAGGAACCCCGCCCCGCACGGCAGCTCCAGCGGCCGCATGCCCTCGTCGGGCCGGTCACCAGCGGTTCCCGCAAAACTGGCGACCACGAGCTTGGCGTTGACCCCTGATGCCGAAAACGCCGAGACTGTGAGCACGGAGGACGCGAATCCGCCAGCCTCGTCCGGGTGCAGTCCAATTAGTGCAGTCCAATTAGTGCTGTTCACCACAACGTCGCCGACAGCCCGGGACCGATCGAATCGGTCCCCGGCGAATTCACGGCCAACTGGCCGCTCATCTCGGGTTCGGAATCGCGTCTAGGTGGCTCAAGCGGAGCGGCAACGCGTCCGACATCCGGCTCCATCCGTCACCCCAGAAGTGGACCGTGCACCAAGAACCATCGACGAAGCCGATCTCGTGGTCGCCGCCCACCACGTCGCCGCGATCCCGAATCCAGGTCACATTACGAATATCTGTGGCCCACCCCGCTTCAACCAGCCCGCGTTTGCCAGTGAAGGAGCGCACGCGAGACACGTACACGATTTGCAGGCGGCGGTCGGTCACCTGCATCACCACGGATGCCGGGTTTGCCGGGTTCTTCGTCCGCGGCACCAGGCCGCGGGCCAGATGGCCGGCCATGCTGTTCCAGCCGCCGTGAAACGGCTTGCCCGGCCTCTTCCTCTCACGCTCTGTAAACGCTTCGACCAGCCGCTCGACCGGGTTCCAGGTGGCAGTAAGGAGTCTCAAGAGCCAGCTCACCGGGAGCAGCAACCAGCCACCAAGCGCACGGCGCTCGGATCGCAGAACGCGCGGACGGCGGTAATAGCCGGGCGACGGTGCCCGTACGGCCAAGCTGACCCCGTGATCAGCACGCAGCGCTTCACCCTCTGGCGCCAACGCCCTCGCCCGCTCGACCGTCTCACGGACGAAGGCTGCCATGTCCAGTCTGCTCATCCGAAATCGTCCCTAATTGTCCTTGCCGCACTCGAAGGAGTCACGTCCGTACGCTCGTCGAAACTCTGTGGATCGGGACGCTGGTTGTACTCGTGACGCCAGTCGTGGCACCCATGTTCCTTGCTCCCCACTCAACAACGGCTGGTTCCGCCAGCCTTCATAGGGGCGAGCCGCACGCTCTCCGCGCGGCTCGCTTCGTGCGCCTACTCGATGGTCCACGGCACGTTCCGATAGCGGTCCTCTTCCGAAATCCAGGTCTCTTCGTCCTCCACCAGGTAGTGGGGACGGTCCGCCCTGGCTGTTCTCCTCAGACCGTCGGCCGTTGCAACCGCCCATGCCACCGGCCATGCCACCGGCCATCCCGCCTGCTACGGCGCCGCGCTGACTTCCGCCACGTTTGCCCTGCAAGCCCGCGCCGCCGACGACGCCCTTGCCCGTGACCGCCTTGGCTGCGCCGACCACGCCGCCACGAGACTTCGCGAGGGCTCCACGACCGCCTGAACCAGCACCGCCTCGCCCTACCGCACCAGCGTCTGCGCCGCCCACGCCGCCCATACCGGCTCGACCTCCGGCACCGCGGCCTGCCGCCCCGCCACCACCTGCCAGACCACCACGACCACCCGCAGCTCCAACGCCGTCCCGTGCGGCAGCACCGCGCCCAAGACCGGACGCTCCGCCAGCAGCCACAATGCCAGGACCCTGAGCTTCGCCAGCAGGGTAACGAGGCCGCCGCCTCCGCACCCCAACGCCGGTGTTCGTGCCAAGGCCGGCTCCTGTCAGGCCAGGAGTGATGCTGTCCACCTTCGCCTTAGCTGTCGGAAGCTGCGAGCCTCCCGTGATGTCCGGATCACGAGGCACTGTGGGGGCGGGCTTGACGCTGGTCGTCGGGCCAGCGCTCCACGGCTTATTACCCGAGGACGAACCGCTTGGGCGCGACGCACCAACACCGGGCGAGACGACCGGCAGCGGGTACGACATCTGTTGCCTACTCCCCCATGTGAGCCAACTTCTGACGGGAGCGGCCGCCCTCTTAGCTGGAGCAATGATCAGGCCATCAGCTCGGCCGCGTCGTGCTCGGCGAGGATACGGCAGCCGACGACACCCAAGAGTGCTGCCCCCGGCCCTTGCTGGACGGGGCGTCGGCGAGCTTGCCAACGGTCTCGTACGCTGCCCCTGCAGATACGTCCGACGTTCCAAGTCCGCTGAGAGCACTGCAAACCTCCGCGGCCCCGCAACCCCCTTTCATGGAAATGCTCAGCGTCACGGTCCCGCGCTGTGCTTTCTCAACAACGTGAACGCTGCTTCCCCCCTCATAGAAGGCCTGTGAGGGTTCTGCGAACGAGGAGCCCCCAACAGCCGCGATACACCTGCTGGATAGCATGTGCGAAGCGAGATCACTGCGCCATGCGAGAGACAGGGGGATGCCGGCGCCATGGGAGCGGGCTTCAAGGTAGACATAGCCGAGCTGGACACGTTGGTCAGGGAACTCCACCGGAGTCAGGACGAGATGCGCGCGGCGCTGAACGCACTGCGTGACACCGGCCCGAAGACCACGGGCAGCAAGGAACTCGACAACGCCTGCGACGAGTTCCACGACAGCTGGGACGACGCGATCACGAAAATCGCCGAGGGCACACAGGCCATCGAGGACGGCCTGAAGAAGACCCGCGACACCTACCGCGACGTCGAGACAGCACTTCGCGACGGCTTCGCCGGCAAGGGCGGCACCCAGTGAGCAGCGGCTCGTATCCTTCGCTCGGCTTCGACCCTGCACCGGGCAACCCCGGCAATGTGGACTCACTCGCCATCCGGACCCAGAGGGCAGCAGCCGCGCTCGACAACGCGCAGAACAGCATCAAGCGCCTCACGGGGAATGTCACTTGGGCTGGAGACGCTGCCTCGGCGTTTTCGAAGAAGGTCGGGGAACTGCCCCGCTATCTGAAGGACAGCCAGGAGGCGATGCGCACAGCGTCATCGGAGCTGTCCAAGTGGCGCGATGCACTGACCCACTACCAGAACACAGGCCGTACGTACGAGGCCCAGGCCAAGGCAGCCAAGGGTCAGGTCGGCTCCGCGGAAAAGGCCAAGGACGCCGCGACGACCCGCTACAACCAGGCCGCGTCCGACCCCGCGTTCCGCCTCAGCGGCCAGTACTTCACCGGCCCCGCTCTGCAGGACGCCCAGGCGAAGATCGACGCTGCGAGCGCCCGGCTCCAGCAGGCTGACGGCGAGCTGTCAGCAGCCTCAGCGCGGCTCGACCAGGCCGAGCGCGAACTCGAGGAGATCGTCAAGCAGGCCGAGCGGCTGCTCGAGGAGCACCAGACCGAGGCCCGCGCGGTCGCGAGTCACCTGCGCAAGGCGACCGAGAAGGCACCCGACCCTGGGTTTTGGGAGCGCCTGGGGGACCAGTTCCAGAAGCTCGGGCACGCCATCCAGGAGTGGTGCGCCCGGCACAAGGACCTGCTGAAGACGATCGGTGACTGGCTGAGTAACATCTCCGCTGTCCTCGGCATCCTGGCGCTGCTGACCCTTTGGTGCCCACCTCTGTCCGGGGCACTCGCGCTGGCGAGTGCGGGCCTTTCGGCGGGGGCGCTCCTGGCCCATGGTGCGGCCAAGATCGGTGGAGCCGACATCGGGCTGATGGACCTGGCGGGCGACGCCCTCGGCACCGTTCCAGGCTTGGGTTTCGCCAAGACGGCTATCACCGGCACAGCGAAGGTCGTGGTGCGCGCGGAGAAGGCGGGAGAGCTGGTGACATCGGTCGACGGCGCGGCAAGGGCCGCTCGGCTGGGCAAGCTCGTGGATGACGGAGTCGCCACGGCGGAGGACTTCGGCCGAGCGGGTAACCGAATCCTCAGCGAGGCTGAGGGCCAGGTCTTCAAAGCTGAAGGCGCCGCGAACAAGGTGAAGCTCGCCTGGGAGAATTCGGTGGCCAAGAACATGGGTGCCTCGATCGGTGAGACCGGACTGAACACCATTGTCGCCAACACTCCAGGGCTCAGAAACCTTGACTCCCTCCAAGCCGCGATACGTGCCGACGGCACCCTGGACCCGACGTCCTGGTGGTCGAAGGGGCCCCAGCTCGCGATGCAGGTGCCGGGCGCTGTTAGCGGCATTTACGACAGCGTGACGGGAGGATAGCCATGGCAGTCACGCCGCACTCCGATTCGGTCACCGACCCGGTCCTTCCGTTCCCTTCCAGGCTGGGACTTCTGCTGTGGTTCGTGCTGCAGTGGGTCCTCATTCCGGTGGAATTCGTTGCCAAACTCGTCTGGACGCTCATGGTCATCTTTGGAGACGGCCATGAGGACGACCTGATGCGGCTCCTCAACGCTCCCGCTCGGTTCATCTCACCTGGCAAGCTGGCGCTCCGCCTCTCTCGCAACCCAAGCAAGCACGAGGCTTCCTTGGACCGGGAGTTCGCCCGGCTCGGCGGGGAGATCAAGCGACAGCAGTTCGGTTGGCGCACGACGATCTACCACTTCGTCACCTTGGAGCCCATGCCTGACGGCGGACGCCTGAAGGGCGTCGCGCTGCACCCTCGTGAATTCCGGGGGACTCCCATCAGTGTTCTGACCCGCCTTGCACACAAGCACCACCTCGCCCTGGACGCGCCTACGGATCTGCGTCGCGGTGTGAGTCTGCGGCCAACCCACAGGAAGACTCTTTGATGTCCGCCCCTGGTAACGAACTGCACTTGGAGATACCCGGTGGGTTTCACTCACTGGGACTCGAGTTGGATGACGAGGAGCGCCAACAGCAACTCTGGTCCATCGCCGAGGACGTCTGGCCGCACGGCACTGACTTTCAGCGCGAGGTCACGTTTCACACCTACCGTGAAATGGCCGAGCTTGTCCTCGCTGAGAAGTCCTTCTATGCGGGCTTCTGCCTCGATGAGACGCCCGACGGCCGTATGACCACGGCATCGTTGCTTGCCCGCCTCGACCCGCTGGACGAGCCTGACGCGGAGCTCTCGGCGCGCGGCCTCTTCGAGACGCTGTCCCTGAACCCCAACAACACGGTCGAGCAGGTCCGCGTTCCGGTGGGGCCCGGCGTCCTCGTGCTGTGCGGGTTGGAATGGCAGCCTGACCCACAGGATGGCACGGCACCGTCCCTGCCCCTCGCCCGGGCCGACGTCTACCTTCCCCTGCCTCGGATGGGACAGCTGCTTGTCCTGAGCCTTACTACCCCGTCCTTGCCCGACCTCCCCTTCTACGTATCGCTGTTGTCCAAGTCCGCCCACGACCTGACGGTCTCCAGCGGAAGCAAGTCCCGCTCCGGGCCTGACAGCATGGATGAGACGAGGGGTACCGGGGCCGAGCAGGTCAGGGCCGACTTCGGGTAACAGTCGGCCCCGGCAGCCGATCTAGTGCTCTGACCGCATCCGTTCGCCGGGTTGGTGATCGGTACCGGATATCGAGTTCTGTCCGATGTCGGGCTGTGGCACGATGCCGCGATGATCACCTCAGCCATACCGCCCGTCGTCCCCGCAGGCCACATGGCCAAGCAGGAACAACCCGTGCTCGCCCTCCCCAGCGGTCTGGAACTGCGCCCCTGGCGCGCCAGCGACGCCGACACCTTGGTAACTGCTGGCCAGGATCCGGCAATTCGCCAGTGGAACCTACTGGTCGTGACGTCGCCTGCGGAAGCAGGCAAGCGTATCGAGCGCATGCACGAGCGCTGGCAGAACGAGCAGAGCGCGATATGGGCCATCGCCCACCCCGACGGCGGCCAAGCCGTGGGCTTGATCGGCTTGGGTGACATCGATCTCGCTGGTGGCAGCGCCGAAATCCTCTACTGGGTCCTGCCCGCAGGACGCGGCCGCGGCGTCATGGTCGAGGCCACGAAACGCCTCACACAGTGGGCGTTTGACGACCTAGGACTGCACCGGCTCCAACTGTGCCACTCGATGGCCAACCCGGCATCGTGCCGAGTAGCGACCAAGGCTGGCTTCTCCGTCGAAGGCACGATGCGCAGCGCCCTGCTGCATGAAGACGGGTGGCACGACCAGCATTTGCTCGCCCTGGTCCAGGGCGACATCTGACTATTCCGGGTAGTCAAGCCACGGCCTGAAGCGAGCGTCCGCCCCAGCGGATTCCCTTCTCGCTTCGGATGCGGGCGCGTTCCTTGCGTTGGGCGGCGAGTATGTCGGGGTGGCGGGCGTTGACGTTGCGCCAGCGCAGGTAGGCGTGCAGGGCCCGGGTCTGCGCAGGGTGGCTGCGGTGGTGGGAGTTGGCCAGGGTGGACTGCCGCAGCGGGCCAAAGTGGGCCTCGATCGGGTTGGTCCATGAGGCGTAGGTCGGGGTGAAGCACAGCTCGACCTTGTTCTTCTTCGCCCAGCGGCGAATGTCCGCGCCGGTGTGTGCGGAGAGGTTGTCCAGAATGATGTAGATCGGGGCGCCATCCGGGCGGGCGGCGCGGATCGACTTCAGCGCGGCCAAGGTGTTGGCGGTGCCTTTGCGGCGGCGGTTGACGCCCCACAGGCGGTCGTCACCGACGGAGTAGCAATCACGGAAGTAGGTCACACCGTGGGTGCGGTGGTAGGTGGCCGGCAGGCGGTTGGGCTTGCACTGTTCGGCCCAGCAGGAACCGCCGGTCGGCCGGATGCCCAAGGGCCCAAACTCGTCGAAGGCGAAGACCCGGTCCGGGAAGTACTCCAGCACGTGCTCAATGCGGTCGAGCTTGGCGTCGCGTTCAGGATCGGGCGACTCTTTCCAGGTCTTCTGCGCTGGAAGGTGATCCCGCGGCGCCGGAGCAGGCACCGTAACGCTTCCCGGCCGATCCGGATCATGCGTCCGTGTACTTTCCGCAGGTAGGCGGCGAGTTTGCGGATCGACCAGCGTGTGAAGGGCTGGCCGAGCTTGGCCGGGCGTGTGGTGGCCGTCTGGATCATGAAGCCCTCGTCGTCATTGCTCAGCAGACGGGGACGGCCTCCCGCCCACACAGGGTCCAGGGAGGCCAGGCCGATCTTGTTGAACCGGTGGATCACCTCCCGCACCGTGTCCTCGTCGGCCTGGACCATCTGGGTGATCACCGGGACGCGGTTCCCGCCGGCCGAGGCCAGCAGCATCAGCTCGCGCCGGTAGCGCACCGAGCTGGTACTGCCCCGGCGCACGATCTGCTGCAGCTTCTGTCCTTCCTGGTCGGTGAGTCGGCGTACACGAACAGGCTCGGCCACTCGCATCTCCAGCGATCGAAACGAACGTGACCACCCATCCAACCGCCCCAGCCACCAACCCGGCGAACCTTCCCGGTCACAGCACTAGCAACGTCTGCGGAGTAGGCGATGTATGCGGACGTAACCTCCTCCGATTCCGTCAGGACACCGAAGCCGTCGGTGATCGCTTCTTCCCCTGTCTTCTCCTCGAACTTTTTGAGGTAGTCCCGCAGATCGTATGCTTGCAACTCAAACTTGCGGGCCAAGCTCCTTCCCGCTCCGGGTTCGTAATACGAGGTTCCGTCGTCAGCCATTTACTGTGTGCGCGACGTAATCTCATCAACAGCGGATGAGGAATTCAGATCCGGCAGTTCGGGTGTCACAGCTACGCCGAAAGGAGCTATCCCTACTGCCCTTGGTGAGGGGGCTGTTGGGCGTAGAGGTTGGGCTGCTGCTGCGGGGACTGTCCCGGAGGCATGGGGTAGCCCTGGTTGGGAGCCGTGTTGAGGTACTGCTGGTAGCCCGTCGGGGGCTGAGGCGGGTAGCCCGTGCCGGCAGGAGAGGTTCCGCCGCCGGAGCCGGGGCCGCCGTTACCGCTGTTGCGGCGGCTGCGGATTACCGCGACTGCGATGCCGAGGACGACCACGGCGGCAGCGATGCCAGCGATTAGGAGGATGCTGCCCGAGGAGGACTTCTTCTTTTTCTTGGCCAGGCTCGTGCTGTCGTCGTCGGAGGCTGCGCCGGAATTCGTGGAGGTGGAGGTGGACGGCGAGGACTGGGCGAGGGGGCCCTGCTTGGGGCCCTTGGGGATGTCCCTCGTCAGTGACGCGTACGGGCGGATGACGCCATAGCCGTACTCCTCGTCAGGTGCCTTCTTGACGCCGTCCGGGAGATACGCTGATTTGATCAAGCGGTTGATGACCTGGCCTGCGGTGAGATCGGGGTACTTGGCGCGGATGAGTGCTGTGGTCGCGGAGACGTAGGCAGTTGCGTCTGAGGTGCCATCGGCTTCTGCGTAGCCGTTGGATTGGCTCGTGTCTGCTCTGACGATCTTCGTCCCTGGGGCAACCAGCGTTAGGCCTTCACCGTAGTTGGACCCGTCCCAGATCCTCAGGGACTCGTCAACTGCACCGACGGCAACCACCCCCGGTAGCCTCGCCGGGTAGGACACCTCGCGATACCCGTCATTTCCAGTGCCCGCGACCACAACAACATCATGCTGTTGTGCATACGCGATTGCTTTAGCTCCCTCAGAGCCGGGATAAGCTTGAGAGGCAGTGAATGACAGGTTGATGACATCTGCACCCTGATCCACTGCGTGGCGAACCCCGGATGGCCAGTTGTCCTCTACCTCGGAGTTTCCGGCCTTAATCGGCAAAATCTTAGCCTTTGGCGCCAAGCCCATCACGCCCGCAGAATTATTTACTCCATGTCCATGGCCAGCAATAATACTTGCCATGCCTGTGCCATGCCCATCAGTGTCATTGTGGGCATCACCGCCTCCAGTAAAATCCTTTCCCTTCAGTACCTGCCCGGTCAGATCGGCATGGCTACCGTCGACCCCACTATCACAACGGCAACTGTCACGCCGTCACCCCGTGACTCTGCCCATACCTTCTCAAAGTCGATGGCGTTTACTACCCACTGCTTGTCACGGATATAATCCGCTGAGGCAGCGGGCGCCGAGGTGAGGAGCAAGGCTCCTGTCAAGGCCACGACTCCCGTCGTAGACCAGAATCGCTTGACACCCAATTCCTCGCTCCTCACTCAACTAAGACTGGTCTCGCCTGCCCTCATAGCGGTCCGGAAAATCCCTCCGATCCGCTTCGCTGCCTATTCGATGGTCCGCGGCACGTTCCGGTTGCGGTCGTCCTCCGAGACCCAGGTCTCTTCGTCCTCGACCAGGTAGTCAGGACGGTCTCCCCGGCTGTTCTCGTCCTCGGCCCGTCGGCCGTTGCGGCCCCCCATGCCGCCAGCCCCGCCCGCCACGGCGCCGCGCTGTGTTCCCCCGCGGCTGCCGTGCAGGCCCCCACCGGCGCCCTTGCCAGTGACCCCCTTGGCCGCACCGACCACGCCGCCACGGGACTTCGCGAGGGCTCCACGACCGCCAGCACCAGCACCCCCCGACCGACCGCACCTGCTCCGGCGCCACCCATGCCGCCCATGCCAGCTCGGCCTCCGGCACCACGTCCTGCTGCCGCACCGCCACCGGCCAGACCACCACGACCGCCTGCGGCTCCGATCCCGCCCCGTGCGGCAGCGCCGCCCCGAGACCTTGCATTCCGCCACCCACGACGCCTGAACTCTGAGCTCCGCCGGTGCCGAGACCGCCGCCACCGCCGCTGACGCCGACAGAACCCGTGTTGGGGCCGGTCCCTGTCAGGCCTGGGGAGATACTGTCCACCTTTGTCTTGGCGGTGGGGAGCTGGGAACTCCCAGTGATGCCAACATCGCGGGGCACTGCAGGAGCCGGCTTGATGCTGCTAGTGGAACCTGCGCTCCAAGGCTTATTGCCCGCGCTAGCTGCACCCGGACCTCCCGCCGAAGCGCTCGGCATTGCGATTGGAGGAGGCATCGTCACGTCGGCGCTCGGCGGCGTGACGCCTCGCTCATCGTCATAGCCCCCGCCACTCTTAAGGTTCTTCCCATAGACCCTGTAGTTGGCCGCCAACTGCTCCATCAGCGCCATGGCCTGCAGGCGACGCTCCATCCCCAGCGACAAGTTCTTCTCGTTGGCCTCGGCAACGTTGCCAGCGCTCACGCCGGCAGCCAGATCCTTGTGGGCCTGGGAGTCATCGCGATTGGCATTGTCATTCATTTTGTCGCCCGCGCTCTCCAGCTTGGACGGTTCGTGAATGTCTGCCATCTTTGCCTTGGCGGCGTCGAGGTCCGTGCTGATTGCAAAGAGTTGCTCCGCCGTGAAGTTGGCGTGTGCAGCCCCGCTTCGACCGGACCGGGGTCGCCGGTGAAGGAACGCACGCGGGAGACGCACACAATCTGCAGGCAGCGGTCGGTCACCTGCGTCACTACGGTTGCCGGGTTTGCCGGGTTCTTCGTCCTCGGCACCAGGCCGCGGGCCAGATGACCGGCCATGCTGTTCCAGCCGCCGCAGAACGGCTTGCCCGGCCTCTTCTTCTCACGCTCCGTGAACGCTTCGACCAACCACTCGACCGGGTTCCAGGAGGTGGCCGTAAACAGTCTCAAGAGCCAGTACACCGGGATCAACAACCAGCCACCAAGCGCACGGCGCTCGGATCGCAGTACACGCGGCCGGCGAAAATTGCCGGGCGACGGTGCCCGTACGGCCAAACTGACCCCGTGATCAGCACGCAGCACCTCACCTGTCGGCACCAACGCCTTGGCCCGCTCGACCGTATTACGGACGAAGTCCGCCTGCTTCGTTCTACTCATCCGAAGTCGTCTCTAACTGACCTTGCCGCGCTCGAAGGAGTCACGTCCGTACGCTCATCGAGACGCTGCGGATCAGGGCTCGTCGAGTACTGATCACACCAGACCCAGGCTACTGACCATGCTGGGGAGGCTGCTGAGTGTATGGATTGGGGTACTGCGGCGGCTGCCCGGGAGGAGTGGGGTGTCCCTGCTGCGGAGGCGCGGGATATTGGGGTTGGGCAGGCGGGTAGACGGGCTGCTGAGTGGGATACCCGGGGTGGGCATGAGGTGCCGGGCCAGAGTAGACCGGACCGGCGCTGGAATTGCGACGGCTGCGAGTCACGGCGAATACCACGACGGCGGCGATCACGGCAGCAATAAAGATGATGCCGACGATTAGGACGATTGCGCCCATTTTAAGGAAAGTCCCTTCTCGTTCTCGGAACTGACTCGCCGCAAGCTGATATCGGGTATTGCAACGGCGGCCAGACTGTCGAAGCAGCGGAGCTCCCCGTGCGCACTGATTGAATCTTGTGACGTCGGAAACACGGTCAGGGACTGGTCGCTATGACGAGGAGCAGGCAACATGCCGGTGAAATGCCGCTCGGTCTGCGAGGCCATTTCACCGGCAGCGGCGAAGTCGTCGTATCCCTATCGGCCCTGGTACGGGGGCTGCTGACTGTAGGGACCGGGGTGCTGTGGGGTTTGCCCCGGAGGGGCGTACGGCTGCCCGGCGGACGGGTACGGGGGGTGCTGGGAGCCTCCACTGCCTGGGCCGGGGCCGCCGTTGCCTCCGTTGCGGCGGCTGCGTAGGACCGCGAAGGCGATGGCTCCGATGACCACGACGGCTACGACACCGCCAGCAAGAATGAGGAGGTTACCGGAAGAGGACTTCTTCTTCTTGGCCTGGGTCGACTTGTCCGTCCCCTTGGCCGCCTCACTGGAAGTCGAGGTGGACGACGAGAGCTGACCAAGAGGGTTCTTCTTGGGGCCGGCGGGGATGTCCATCGTTAGCGCCGAGTAGGGGCGCACAATTCCGTAGCCATATTCTTCATCGGGCGCCTTCAATCCCTTGTGGTGGGCGAAGGTGGCTGTCTTGATCAGGCGGTTGATTACTTGGCCTGCGGTGAGGTCGGGGTACTTGGATCGGACGAGGGCGGCGGCGGCGGAGACAAAGGCTGTGGCCTCCGAGGTACCACTGGACACTCCGTACCCGTTGGACATCGTCTTGTTTGCGCCAACGATTTCCACGCCAGGCGCCGTGAGTGTCAGCCCCTTGCCAGTGTTCGAATCAGCCCAAAGGTTGGCATTCTCGTCCACCGCACCAACAGATACAACCCCGGGCAGTGCCGCTGGTTCACTTACAGCCACAGACCCTTCATTCCCTGAAGCTGCGACAACGACAACATCGTGCGCTTGAGCATACGCAATTGCTTCACGACCAGCGCTTGTAGTCTTGCTGCCGCCATCGCTACCGAATGAGAGATTGATGACCTTAGCCCCTTGGTCCACTGCATATCGAACGGCAGCGCCCCAAGTCTCATCCAGGTTCCTGTCATCCCGCGTCTGAAGAGTTCGCAGAGGCAGGATTTTGGCTTTCGGCGCCAGGCCTGTCACACCGGACGCATTTCCCGCGCCATGCCCATGCCCGGCAATAAGGCTCGCCATCTTGGTTCCGTGACCGACGATGTCCTTTTGGGCGTCACCGCCGCCGGTGAAGTCCTTCCCCTCGAGCACCTGGCCACTTAGATCAGGGTGACTGGCATCTACTCCGGAGTCGACCACCGCAACAGTCACTCCCTGCCCTTCGGATTCGGCCCAGACATCCTTCGCTGCGAATGCAGTCAACGCCCATTGACGATCTCTGATGTAGTCAGCCGATGCGGTTGGTGCTGTAGTGAGGAGCAAAGCTCCCGTCAGCGCCACGACTCCCGTCGTAGACCAGACTCGCTTGAAACTCATTTCCTTGCTCCTCACTCAACTACGACTGGGGTCGCCAGTCCTCACACGGGAGAGCCGCACGCGTCTAGAGCGTGCGGCTCGCCTTGTGTGCCTACTCGATGGTCCGCGGAACGTTCCGGTTGCGGTCTTCTTCCGAGATCCAGGTCTCTTCGTCCTCGACCAGGTAGTCGGGACGATCGCTCCGATTTTCCTCTTCGGACCGTCGGCCATTGCGGCCACCCAGGCCGCCGGCCATTCCGCCTCCCATAGCCCCACGTTGCGTGCCGCCGCGGCTGCCGTGCAACCCTGCACCGCCACCTGCGCCCTTGCCGGTGATCCCCTTAGCTGCGCCGACCACCCCCCCACGGGACCTTGCCAGTGCTCCTCGGCCGCCGGCTCCGGCAGCGCCTCGGCCGCCGGCTCCGGCTGCTCCGGCGCCTCCCATGCCTCCCATACCTGCACGGCCTCCGGCACCTCGACCTGCTGCCGCGCCGCCTCCGGTCATACCACCACGACCGCCTGCAACACCGATGCCGCCGCGTCCGGCCGTGCCACGACCGGCGCCGGCGCCTCCACCGGCGGGCACGATACCGGGGCCCTGGGGCCCGCCCGTCCCGCCGCCCCCACCGGGGCCTGGGCCGCCCGGACCAGTGTTGAGGCCCGGGCCGGTACCGGACAGCCCCGGAGCGATGCTGTCCACTTTCGTCTTGGTGGTTGGGAGCTGTGTGCCGCCCGTGATGCCTTGGTCACGTGGCACGTTCGGCGCCGGCTTGACGCTGGTGGTCGCGCCGGCGCTCCACGGCTTGGGAGTGCCCCCCGAGGCGCCTGGTCGAGAAGCGCCGACGCCACCAGGGGTGACTGGCGGCGGATAGTCCACGTCACGGTTCGGTTCCCCGACGTGCCCGTCTCCAGGGTCCCTTAGGCGATTCCTCTGCAGGTTCCCCGAGATACGCATGTACTGAGCGCCCAGGTTCTCCATGACTGCAACGCCATTGAGCTGGGCTTCGCGGCTCGCACCGATCTTTCCCTCGTTGATTTCCGCTACTTCCTTAGCGGTCAGCTTGCGGTCCTGGAGATCGCTGGCTACTGCTTCGCCGTTGTCCCATTTCCAGTCGCTGAGTGCATCGCCAAGCTTCGCCCAACCGCTGGGCTCTTCGATCTCGTCCAGTTGTGCCTTGAACCGGCGCAACTGCGAGGCAGCATCGGCCATCTGCGAGCTGTTGAGGTCCGCGTGCCAAGCCGCATTTCGAATGCTGCGCGCAATCTTGCGCGCCTCCCTCTCGAAGGCTTGGGCCGCTTCCCCTTCCCAGTGTTCCAGGACATTGTCGACCGACTTATCAAGCAGGCCGGCAATACCCCCTCCCTCGCCACCAGAAAGAATTTCGTTGACCTTTCCCCAGTTTCGGCCCGTTTCCTCGATCAAGCCTGGGTTGGTCCCGTCAAGCATCTGCTTGAGCTCTTTGAGCGAGTAGTTAATGAATTGAGTTTTGGTCTGAGGCCGCCCCGGGTCCGCAACGCAGACGTCATTTTCGATCACGGGCTTGGGCTGGTCCTTTTCTCCGGCCACTTGAACTCCCTCCTTAACAGGTGATTCTCGATCGGACTACTTTGCGAACTCGCCGCTCGAGCCCCCTGTGCCACCACCCATTTGGTTCTTGTTCGCGTACTCCTGCTCGGTGTACTTGTCTTTCACCTTGGAGGTGCTCTTGCCGAACCTGTCGATCAGGTCGTGCAGCCCCTTGATCGCAGTCTCAAGGTCGTTCTTCGCGTCCTTGTGCGCGCTGAAGAGGTCACCCGCCTCCAGGAACATACAATTGTTCCCGAACGCGCCCATCGTAATCTCCGTGTTGTACCGAGACGTCTGCCCGGCCTTATCCATATCGTCCAGCAACGTCCAGAGCTTCCGGATGACCTCATCCAGCGCGCTCAGATCAACCCGCATCCCGTTGCTCATACCCCGTTGTCCTCTCCCCTGTTGTCCAAGTCGTCAGCACCCGTCGGTGCCCAAGTCATCGCCCAGTCCTGTAATACCCAGAGGGCCGTCCCGCTCGCCCAGTGGCTCCGGACTGGCCAACCCGCCGACTACGCCAGTCCCGCACAGCCACCCCACTCCCCGCAACCACAAGCGCCAACGCAAGCCCCGTGCCCAGCACATAAATGGCCACCCGGCGCTCCCGCTCCGCCTCGCTCTCCCCCATGGTCACGGCCATCGGCACGACGTCACCCGAGCCCGGCGCAACCGCCGGATCCGGCTTCGGGGAAGTGCCCGGCGTGGAGTCGTCCGACAGTGCGGCGACCGGGTCGACGACACCCCACCCGATGAACTGGTTGGGTTTCCGTCCCGGCCGCTGCGCCGTTTCCTCGATGCGCGTGGCGATCTGAGCCGCGTTCCACTCCGGGTACTTGTCCTTCAGCAACGCCGCGACGCCCGCGACGTACGGCGCCGCGAAGCTCGTGCCGTCCGCCGTGCACTGGCCGCTCTCCGGGACCGTGGAGACCATGCCGACGCCCGGTGCCGCGACGTCCACGAAGTCGCCGGACTGGGAGAAGAAGGCGCGTTCGTCGTTACGGTCGGAGGCCGCCACCGCCAGGACGCCGTCGTACGAGGCGGGGTACGTCTTCCCGGTGTTGCCGTCGGCGCCGTCGTTTCCGGCGGCGGCGATGATCAGGGCGCCCTGCCTCACGGCTTCGGCCACGGTCCTCCGCAGTGGGCCGTTGTCCTTCTTGTTCGCGGTGTCCGACGAGATGTTGATGACGTCCGCGCCCTTGGCGACCGCGTCCCGGATCGCGGCGGACATCGTGCCGGAGTCGCCCTGCTTCTCCTCGCCGCCCGTGTAGCGGTAGGAGAGGATCTTGGCCTTCGGTGCGATGCCCACGAAGCCCGTGCCCGGGAGCGGGCGGGCCGCGATGATGCCGGCGACCCGCGTGCCGTGGCCCTCGATGTCCTCTGTGGCGGGACCGTCGACATAGGTCTTCCCGCCGGCCACGGCGGCGGTCAGTTGGGGATTGCTGCTGTCGACACCCGTGTCGATCACCGCGACCGTGACGCCCTCACCCGTCGCCTGTTCCCACAGCTGGTCCAAGAGGATCCGCTGGAGCGACCAGGGCGTGGACTTGATGACGTCACCGCCGAAGTCGCACTCCGTGCTGTTCGACAGGCCGAAGTCCGTATGGCCGGAGCCGCCGCCCGAAGCAAGGGCGCCCGAGTCCGCGAGGCGGGTGGGTACCGCCGCATCCGCCGATACCGCCGAGGCCGCTGACGCGGGCGGCGCCGACACGAGGCAGATCCCGGTCACCGCGAGCACGCCAAAGGCCCGCTGCAGTGCGCGGGTTCCACCGTTGCGGCTACGCGAGCGGGCTGTACGGCCCGCCACGTTCAGGCCTCTCATGTTCAGGCCCCCCAGGGCTTCCTTGCCGTCGTGCTTCCTACGAAGCTGGGTCATGTATGTGTCACCGGTGTGGCGACGCGTGTGAATGTTTGCGGGATTTGCTGTGTGCGCCCCCGCAGGAGCCTCGTACGGTTCCGCAGAACCTGTGGACGACCCCGAAGCAGAGGTCGGCCCAGCGGACGTCATCGCGTCGGCTGGGCCGATTCTCTTCATCTCATGCCCCTCGGGTCGCCGACGGGCTCAGCCCCAGGTCTGGGCGTTGCTCTTCTCCGTGGCCTGGTAGTTCTCGGCGGCGTTCTGCAGTGCCGTGGAGATCTTCAGGAGGGTGGCGTGCAGGTCGGCGGCGGTCTGGTCCCACTCGCGCTGCTTGCGCTGGTAACCCTCCTGTGCCTCACCTTCCCAGGAGTTGGCGACGCGCTTGACCGCGGCCTCGAGGTCGTCCAGCTGCTGCTTGATGCGACCGGCGGTCGACTTCACGTCCGTGGACGCGTTGGTGATCGTTGCGTAATTGACGAGGATCGACATCGTCATTCCCTTTCAGGAAGAAATCGAAGGAAGTCGGTGGAACCAGGAAGAACTGGAAGGACCGGAAGGGCCCGAAGGACTGAAAGGCTTCGGGTGGAGCCAAGCGCTTCAGGACCGGACGGTCCGATCAGCCGAAGTCGGACATGATCTTGCTGATCTCGGCGTTCTGCTGCTCTTCGGACGCGGAGTAGTTGCTCCGCGTGGAGTCCACGGCTTCCTTGATGTCGTTGAGGATGTCACTCATCCTCTTCGCGTCCGCGTTCCAGCGGTCCTGGAGCTGGCGGTACGACTGCGCCGCCTGGCCCTTCCAGCCGCCGGCGATCTGGTCGATCACTCCGTTGAGGCGGCGGATCTCGCCCTGAAGCTGGCCGTTGACGGTGCTGATGTCGCCGGAGAGCTTGGCGAGTTCGTCCTCTGTTACCCGGAACTGGCCGGCCATGATGAACCTTCCCCCATGTCGTCGTTGATCCGGGAAACCTGTGCCGGTGCCCGGAGAAGCTTCGCGCGCCTCTAGCGCTGCAAACACTCTATCGTCAGCCTGTCACTCAACCACAGGCCGGGCCAATCAGTTACACGGCTCACACACTTGGGCGATCATCCTGTGACCCGTGCACCGTCCTGCTCCCAAGTGTGGCTACCCACCGGTCCGTTGACGCACTCGGACCCGGTCACCGGTGGGCAGCTCCAGGCGCGGTCAGCGCCTGGCTCGGGCCTGTGTCACTGGCTCTGCGGCTGGGCCGCGCTGCCGGTGTCCAGCGTGGGGCCCTTCGGGATGAACGTCGCCCACGTCTGCGGCACGATCGAGGGGTTGGCGATGTCCTCGTAACCCAGCCGGGTCCGCGCCTTGTCCGTCTCGCTGGCCTCGCCCTGCGACGACCCGCCCTGCGACGAGGACGAGCCGCCGGCGCCCTGCTGCGCCTCACTGTCGTTGCTCTTCGGCAGCGAGTACCGCAGACCGGTGTCCGTCAGCAGGTACTGCGCACCGCCACCCGCGGCCGCGCCGGTGACCTCCTGGAACAGCAGGCCCGAGCCGGACGAGACGTAGGCGCTCAGCGAGTCGGTGATGACCTTCTTGGGGTAGTTCGTCCCGGCCCAGGCGGCGAGCTGCGGCTTCTTGTCCGCACCGAAGGCGCCCTTGTAGACGCTGCACGAGGTGGTGCGGGCCGTGCCGGTCGACGTGTCCGTGGAGTTGGCCTGCCGGGGGACGGTCACGGGCCAGCCGGTGTCCGCGTAGAACTGGTCCGCCGAACCGCCGTTGGCGGCCGCGATCTTCGGGGTGTCGGCCTTGATGGGGTTGACCCCGCCGCGGGCGACCAGCAGGTTGGCGACGAAGGGCGAGATGACGGCGACCTTGTCCTTGAGCACGACGTAGAACTGGTCGTTCTGGGCGTCCCGCGCCCTGAGCACCTGCCCCACCGTGCTCACCCCGGGCAGCCCCTGGACGGAGGTCGGTTCACCGGCGTCCGGGACGGTGGGGAAGGTGATGTCGGTGCCCTCGTTGAGGGTGTTCAGCCACTCCTGGCTCACCGGCAGCGGACGGGCCGTGGCGCTGCTGCCGATGACGGCGGTGCGCAGCTGCTCCATGGAGGTGCCGTCGAGGCCGGCCTTGCCACCCAGCAGGAAGCGGTTCCCCTTGCCGTCCACCAGGTATTCCCGCCCGGTCTCGGTGTCCTTGACGTACAGGGCCTCGAGGTTGCTGACCTTCCCCGAGTTCTCGAGCGACTTGGCGTCGGCGGCGTCGAAGACGAAGACGGCGCGGTCGATGGCGCCCTCCTTGCCCGGGGCCGGGCGCTCGCACACCGCCCACGTCTTGGGCTCCTCCGCGTCCTGTTTGGAGGGCAGCCGGTCGGGGGCGTAGGGGATGCCGATCGTCGCGCCGTGCCGGATGCCGCTCTTGTCGATCTCCTTGCCGGGGACCTCGAGGACGCCGCCCTTGCCCTTGTCGAGCAGCAGCTTGGCGGAGGCGTAGTTGAGGACCGGGTGGAGCACCTTCTCCACCTTGCCGTCCTTGGGGTCGGGGTCGAGGACCACGTACCGCGTCGTGGAGTCGCTGTCGACGATGATGTGCTCACCCGGGGTGTCCCAGCCCTTGGGCGCCGTGGGCTTGATCACGCCCCACGCGATGAAGCCGATCACCAGCACCACGCCGACGGCGAGGCTGGGCATCACCGTGCGGATGGGACGCGGCGCACCTTCCTCCGAGCCGCCCGGCGACGGTGCCAGGAACGCCGCGACGGTGCGCTTGCGAGCGAAGGTGTAGGCGGCGAGCTCATCCCGACGCTGCTTTGCCATGGTCCCCGTTTCTCCCGTTTGTGATGCTCGATCGTGTTGCGGTACTCGGCGGTGTTCGGCAATGTTCGGCGGTACTCGATCGCGTTTGTCACGACTCGATCGATCGTGCTCGAAAGGCCCGATTCCCAGGCCCGCTTCGGCCGCGCAGGCACCTACTATGCCCTGCACCGCGCGACGATGATTCATCAGGTGTGCGGCCGACCCCGCATCTTCACAGAGCTTCACGACAGCGCTCCACCATGGGGGTCCGGTCCGTGAAAGGCTGACCACCTGGGGTTTCGGTGTCCCCTGTGTCGCCTCGCGTTCCGCAGCGGGTACCGTGAGCCACTCGCATTGACGATGTGGGCCCGGTGAACGGCCACAACTTCGCGAAAGGGATGTCCCGGGGGATGACCAGCGCTACGAGCACTCGGCGCGGACGCCGCGCACCGCAGCAACAGGGAGGTCCGGGCGGCAGACGTACGTCGGTCGCCCCGGCCGCCCCCGCCGCCGCGTCGCCGCGCACGCTGCCCCGTCCCGGCGGTCTGGGCCCGGTGCGGCTGCAGCAACTCATCCTGGTGGAACTCGCGGCGGCGGTCATGCTGGCCGCCTGGGCCGCCGACACGTCCTGGCTGCTGGCCCCCGCGGGTGCGGTGGCGGCGCTGCTGCTGCTCCTCGCGGTGCTGCGCCGGGGCCGGCGTCCGCTGCCCGAGTGGTACGAGACGACACGCGCCCTCAGGCAGCGCCGACGTGACGCCAAGACGCCCGTACCGCCGGGGACGGACGCGATGCTGGCCCCCGTCGTGGAGTGCGACCCCGCCCTGCGGACGTACAGCTTCGTGTCGCGTGACGACCGGTCGATCGGGATGATCGGCGACGGGACCTTCCTGACCGCCGTGCTCTTCGTGCAGCCGAGCGACGAGCCGCTGCGTCCCGCGGCCGCCGGGCGGCAGTTGCCGCTGCGGCTGATCCAGGACGCCCTGGAGGTCGACGGGATCCGGCTCGCCTCCGTGCAGGTCGTGCAGCACACGCAGCCCGCGCCCGCGCCGCATCTGCCGCAGCAGTCGCTGGCCGCGCGGTCGTACGGCCCCCTTCAGGCGCAGGCCGGTTCTCCCGCGCTCCGGCTCACCTGGGTCGCCCTCAAGCTCGACCCGGAGCTGTGCCCGGAGGCGGTGCAGGCCCGTGGGGACGGCGTTCCCGGCGCGCAGCGGGCGCTGTTGCGCGTGGCCGACCAGCTGGCGAGCCGGCTGGCCGGGGCCGGCTTCAAGGCGACGATCCTGGACGAGACCGAGCTGGTGCAGGCGCTGGCGACGTCGAGCTGCCTGAACCCGCGCGCCAACGCGCAGCACTCCCAGGAGGGGCGGGCCTCTCAGCGCCGTACGGTCGAGGCCGTGCGGACCTGGCGGGTGGACGACCGGTGGCACACCACGTACTGGGTGTCCCGCTGGCCGCAGTTGGGGAGCGGCGGAGTGGCGCTGCCCGAGCTGGTGACGCGGTTCACCTCGCTGCCGGTGCTCGCCACGACGTTCAGCATGACCCTGAGCAGGGCCGGCAACCGGGGTGTCGCCCTCACCGGGCACATCCGGGTCACGGCCCGCGGCGACAGTGAACTCGGCCAGGTGGGACGCGAGTTGGAGCGGGCCGCGAGTGCCGCGAAGGTCGGGCTCGTCCGTCTCGACCGGGAGCAGGTCCCCGGAGCCCTCGCCACTCTGCCGCTCGGAGGTACGTACTGATGTCCCACCCCGCCCCGACCATGCCCCCGGGACAGAACCAGGGACAGCAGGGCCGCGCTCCCGGACGTACGCCCGCGCACGTGGCGTCCCCGACCGACACCGGCATGATCCCGATCATCCGGCAGCCGGAGCCGCAGCAGCAGCAACGGCGCATCTTCAGCCCGGGGTTCGGGCTGCGCGGGCCGCGCCGGAACCGGCATGTCGTGACCGCCGACGAGCTCGCGGCGATCAGCATGCCGCTCGGCGACGACGGCGTGATCATCGGCACCGACCCGGAGTCGCAGCCGGCCGTGCTCGGACTGGCGCGCCCGACGCCGTTCGACGTCGTGCTCGTGGGTGGTCTGTGGCTCGCCCAGATGCTGGCGTTGCGCGCCGCCGCGACAGGGGCGCGCGTCGGTGTCGAGACCGGCCGTCCGCAGGCCTGGCAGCAGTTGGCCCAGGCGGCCGGCGGTGGCCAGCAGTGCGTGACGGTCTACCCGGTGGGACGGGTGCCCGCGCAGGGGCCGTCGGTGTCGAGTCCGGTCGTGCTGTTCCGGGACTGCGGCATCCGTCCGCCGCGCGGGCGGGTGACGTCCGTGCCGTGGCAGTCCGTGGTGACGGTGCTGCCGTTCGTCAGCGAGCACGCGCCGCGCTGGCTGGCCCAGGCCCATCTCGTCGGGATCCAGCGCATCTCGCCGTACGAGACGGAGGTCGTGCGGGACACCCTGGGCGTCCCGGAGGAGCATCTTCAGCACCTGCCGACCCTTCACGACGGCGTCGCACTGTGGTGCACTCGCAAGCACCACAAGTTCGTCATGACCGAACCCACGGATGCGGAGACGGGTCTTCTCGGCGTGGCCCGCCGTATGGACTGACGCGTCGTCGTCTCCCGCAGCGGGGCTCGGACAAGTCGCCCCCATGGGGCGTTTTCGTCCGCGCCCATGGGGGCTTTTCCGTCCCGCCATGCGAGTGATTAGGCTTCTGGTGGTGCGGTGACGATCGCAGTCGCGTGGGACTCGCCACTCGGTCCGCCCGGCCGCGACGACGACCAGCTCAGCAGCAGTGGCTGACCAGGAGGCAAGCAGTGAACAGGGATCGGTCCGAGTACAACGGCGGGAGCCCTTCCTCGGACGGGGACGATCACGAGGTGGATCTGACCGGCGAGTTCGAAATCGTCTACACACCTCCCGCCTGGTACGCCCAAGGCACGCAGGGTGGCTCCGCGTCCGGCGCACAGCAGGACGCCGGGCAGTCGTCACCACCACCGCCGACCGGACCACCCGTCGGTACGCCCACGGGGCCCCCGGGCGGTCCCTCGGCGCAGGGACCCGCACAGCCGTCGCAGCCCGCACAGCCGCAGCCCGCGCAGCCGACTCCACCCCAGGGCACGGCCCCGGGTGGCTACGGCTTCCCGCAGCAGCAGTCCGCCCCGGGCACCGCCCCCGCGGCGGCGCCCGGTGGCTACGGCTACCCCCAGCAGCAGCCGGGCCAGGACACGTCGGGTGGCTTCGCCGCGCCCCAGCCGGGCCATGACACGTCCGGCGGTTTCGGCGCGCCACAGCAGCACACGCCCGCGCAGCCGCCCGCCGCCGCAGCTCAGCAGCACGCCCCTGCCCAACCGCCCGCCGCCGCGCCCGGCTTCCCTGTGCTGCGCCCGGTCGACGAGGACGCCCAGGCCGGCGCCGCCGCCCCCGCCCCGGCTCCCACCGCGACCCCGGCGGCGGGTGTCCCGGCGGCGCCCGCGTCCGAACAGCCCGCCCCCGCCCAGCCGGTGGCGGAGCAGTCGGAGGCGGCCGAGCTCAACCATGCAGCCGCCGACGCCGAGGCGGCGCGGCTGTTCGGTGGCGACGACGACGATGAGCCGGACGAGCAGCGGAACGACGAGGCGGAGTCGGCTGACGCCGCCGCGTCCGTGACCGGTGCCGAGGGCGAGGGGCCGGCGCCGGTCCAGTCCGACGGCTCCTCCACGCAGGCCGATTCCGAGGCAGCCCCGGCGACGGCGGAGCCGCAGCCCCAGCCCGCGCAGCCACCCGCCCAGGGGGTACCGCAGCCGCCCCCGGCTCCGGCCCAGCAGCCGCAGGCACAGCCGCAGCCCACCGCACAGGCCCCCGCGGCCCCCCAGGCCAACCAGGCGCTGCCCCCGCTGCCCCAGGGCTTCGTGCCGGCGGACCCCGCCCAGGGAGCGCCGCCGCAGGCGGGCCAGCCTGGCCAGCCGGACCCGCAAGCGGCAGCAGCAGCAGCCCAGGCCGCCGCCGCACAGGCCGGCGCATACGGCTACCCCCAGCAGCCGGGCCAGCCAGACCCGCAAGCCGCGGCAGCAGCCGCGCAGGCCGCCGCCGCACAGGCCGCCGGATACGGCTACCCGCAGCAGGCACAGCCGGGCCACCCGGCCCCGCCGCAGGGCTCGTTCGGCCCGGCCCAGCCCGGCTACCCGACGCCGCAGGGCGGACAGCCCGCACCGGTCGACCCCCGCCAGGCGTCCCAGCCGGGGCAGCCCCAGCCTCAGCCGCAGGCCGCCGGTTACGGCTACCCGCAGCAGGCGCAGCAGCCGGCACAGCCCGGTTACGGCTACCCGCCCCAGCACATGCCCCAGCAGCCGGGCTACGGCTACCCCCAGCCCGCCCAGCCCGCCCCGCCGCAGCAGCCCGCGGCGCCCCAGCAGCAGCCCCAGGCCGCCCAGCCCGAGCACCAGCAGGCGCCGCAGCAGCAGCCCCCGCACAACCCCGCCCAGAACCCGGCTGTCCCGCCCGCCGCCTACGGCAACCAGGGCGCCCAGGGCAACCAGGGCTGGAGCGCCCCGCCCGGCCCCCAGGCCGGCCCCGGCGCTCCCCAACAGCAGCAAGCCGCGCCCGGCACCCCGCTCGGTTACAACGCCGCCGTGGAGCTCTCCTCCGACCGGCTGCTGCGCAACCAGCCCAAGGCCCGCAAGAACAACCAGGGTCCGTCCCGCTTCAAGCTCGGCGCCAAGAAGGAGCAGGCGGAGCGGGAGCGGAAGCTGGGGCTGATCCGTACGCCGGTGATGTCCTGCTACCGGATCGCGGTGATCAGCCTCAAGGGCGGCGTCGGCAAGACCACGACGACCATGGCGCTCGGCGCCACGCTCGCCTCCGAGCGCCAGGACAAGATCCTCGCGATCGACGCGAACCCCGACGCCGGTACCCTCGGCCGACGGGTGCGGCGTGAGACGGGCGCCACCATCCGTGACCTGGTGCAGGCGATCCCGCAGCTGCACAGCTACATGGACATCCGCCGCTTCACCTCGCAGGCGCCCTCCGGTCTGGAGATCATCGCCAACGACGTGGACCCGGCGGTCTCCACCACCTTCAACGACGACGACTACCGCAGCGCGCTCGACGTGCTGGGCCGGCAGTACCCGATCATCCTCACGGACTCGGGCACCGGTCTGCTCTACAGCGCGATGCGCGGAGTGCTGGACCTCGCCCACCAGTTGATCATCATCTCCACCCCGTCGGTGGACGGCGCGAGCAGCGCCTCGACCACGCTCGACTGGCTGTCGGCGAACGGCTTCGCCGACCTCGTCCAGCGGTCGGTCACGGTGATCTCCGGTGTCCGCGAGACGGGCAAGATGATCAAGGTGGAGGACATCGTCGCGCACTTCGAGACCCGCTGCCGCGGTGTCGTCGTGATCCCGTTCGACGAGCACCTCGCGGCGGGCGCCGAGGTGGACCTCGACATGATGCGTCCCAAGACGCGCGAGGCCTACTTCGATCTCGCCGCCCTCATCGCCGAGGACATCGCCCGCACCCAGCAGGGCTTCGGCAACCCGAACATGCAGTACCAGCAGCACCCCCAGCAGGGGTACCCGCAGCAGCAGCCCCAGCAGCCCTACGCCCAGCCGGGCGGCGCCCCCCAGCCGGGGCAGGCGTGGCAGCAGGCTCCGCAGCAGCCCGCGCCGGACCAGGGCTGGCAGCAGCAGGCGCCGCCGCCCCAGGACCCGCAGCAGGGCGTCGTACCGCCCGGCTGGACGCAGCAGTAGCGGTGAACGACGAAGGGCGGCCGGTGCCCCGCAGGCACCGGCCGCCCTTCGGCGTCGTGGGTACGAGTCGGCGTCGTGGGTACGAGCTACTCGGCCGCGGCGATCAGCTCCCGGCAGCGCTTCACGTCCTCGGCCATCTGCTCCAGCAGGGCTTCGAGCGACTCGAACTTCGCCTGGCCGCGCACGAAGGCGAGGAAGTCGACGGCGACGTGCAGGCCGTACAGGTCCAGGCCCACCCGGTCGATCGCGTACGCCTCCACCGTGCGCTCGGTGCCGTCGAACTGCGGGTTCGTGCCGACGGAGATGGCGGCCGGCATCGCCTCGCCCTGGGCGTGCAGCCAGCCGGCGTAGACGCCGTCGGCGGGGACGGCGGTGTGGGGCAGCGTCTCGACGTTGGCGGTCGGGAAGCCGAGTTCGCGGCCGCGCTGGGCGCCGCGTACGACGACGCCCTCCACGCGATGCGGGCGGCCCAGGATCTCGGCGGCGCCGGTGACGTCGCCCTCGGCGACCAGGCGCCGGGTCAGGGTGGAGGAGAACGGCTCGCCGCCGCCCGCCTCGCCGGTCACGTACAGGTCGACGACCTCGACCTCGAAGTCGTAGACCTTGCCCTGTTCGGCGAGGAACTCGACGTTGCCCGCGGCGCGGTGTCCGAAGCGGAAGTTGGGGCCCTCGACGACGGCCTTGGCGTGCAGCTTGTCGACCAGGACCTTGACGACGAACTCGGCCGGCGACAGCTTCGAGAACTCGGTCGTGAAGGGCAGGATCAGCACCGCGTCCACGCCCAGTTCGCCCATCAGTTCGGCACGGCGGTGGTGCGGGGCGAGCAGGGGCGGGTGGCTGCCGGGGCGGACGACCTCGCTGGGGTGCGGGTCGAAGGTGACGACGACCGAGGGGACCCCCAGCTCGCGGGCGCGTTCCACGGCATGCCGGATGATGAGCTGGTGCCCGCGGTGGACGCCGTCGTAGGAGCCGATGGTGACGACGCTGCGTCCCCAGTCCTCGGGGATGTCCTCCAAGCCACGCCAGCGCTGCACTGTGCTTGCTCCTTGTCGCAAACTCGTCGAACCGGTGTCCGTCTTTTGCCTCACACGCTCTTACGCAGGTCTAAGGGTGCCATGCCGGGCGCCCCGGGCCCGCATCGGCATGGGGGCTGTGACCGGGTGCACGTACGGACCCGCAGGTCATACCGGAACTCGTACGCCGGCCAGGTTCTCGATCATGCGGCGCGTGCTGGGGCCGACCACGGCCGTCCAGTCCTGGGGGCTTTCGGTCAGCCAGCCGGCGACCCGCCCGGCGAAGCCGGGAACGCGGCGGCCCAGGTCGACCAGGCACCGGTCGAAGCGGGCCGCGCCGTCCGGGGTGCGGACGAGGAGCAGGCCGATGTGCTGGACGAGGTCGCGCATGTCGTCGTCCGCCGGCCGCTCGCCGCCTTGCCGCACGGCGGCGTTCAGCAGGGCGTCCAGGACGGCCGGGGCGTGTTCGTGGGCGAGCAGGAAGTCGAGGAGTTCGCGGCGCAGGGGGCGCGAGTCGGGGGCGCCCGGGGCGGCGAGGACGGTGGCGAGGGCGGCCCGCACTTGTTCCGTGCCGCCGTCCAGCAGGCCGGTGACCAGCGGGAACAGCACCGCACGGGCGGTGGGTCCATGGTCGAGGCGCCGGTCGACGTACGCGGCCACGTCCGCCGCGGTCTCGGGGTGACGCCCCACCGCCTCCCGGACCAGGGCGGCGACCCGCCGAGCGAGGTCCGGCGTGGTGACGTCGGCGAGGGTGCGCAACGCCGGACCGGCGTCCGGTCGCCTCAGACGCGCCCGGAACGCTTCGAGGACCGGTTCGGGGTGCGTGGCCAGGGCGGCGACCAGGGCACTGGGCGGGAACTGCGGGTCCGCGGCCGCGAAGATCGCCAGCGCCTGCGGCAGGTGACGGGCGCGGGTGCGCGGGTCCCGGACGAGGAGGGCGAGCGCGCCGCTGTGCAGGCAGCGGTCGGCGGGACGGTCGAGCAGGGCCTGGGCGGCGTAGCGGAGCAGTTCGCGGTCGGCTTCGGTGTGGACGTGGGGCGCGGCGCGCAGCCCGTACGCCACCGCCGCGACGCGCCGCGCGGGCCGTTCGTCGTGCGCCCAGCGGTCGACGGCCCGGCAGATGGCGGACGGCTCCTCCTCGGCCAGTACGGCGAGGAGTTCGTCGGCCTTGCGGTGCGCGCTGTCCACGAGCGTCTCGGTGAGGTCGTCGAGGGCGCGGTGCCGGTGGGTGTAGAGCAGCGCCTGGGCCGCGCGGGCGACGGTCGCGTGGGGGGTGGCGGGCAGGGGCCGGTCGTCGTCGAACCAGCGGGTGAGGTGGGGTTGGACGGCGGTGGGGGTGGTGGCGAGGAGGTGGGCCGCGGCGTCGAGGTAGCGGTCGGGGTGGGAGGGGGGTGCGGTGGATTCGGGCGAGGCCAGGGCGGTGCCGGCGTAACTGCCTGTGGTGTACGGGCAGTTCCCGGTCGGCAGGGTGGTGGCCGAGCCGCTGTCGGTCGGGACGGTGCCGGCCTCGTGCGGAGGTCCGTCGGCGCGGACGAGGTCGCGCAGGAGGTCGAAGCGGTCGGTGTCGGGGAGCCGCAGGGCGGTCCAGAAGCCGGGGCCGAATTCCGGGAGGGCGGGGCGTTCCCGCTGCCGCCGGGCCACGATGTGCTCGACGAGCAGGCGCAGGACGTCCAGGTACGGCGTCGCGTCGGGGACGCGTACCAGGGTCTCGGAGAGCAGGCGGGCGGCCCACCAGGAGTGCCCGTCGGCGTCGAGGGCGTACGTCAACTCCTCCAGTCGGGCGGCGAGTTGGCCGGTGCCGTGCTGGCGGGCCAGCAGGAGCAGGGCCTGCACGACGGGGCCGATGCGGTGGTGGGGTACGGGCAGGGGGTGCGGGGTGGCGGGATGGCTGCGGCGGCGGTGGACCAGGGCCTGGAGGGCCTCGTCCAGGTCGAGGTGCATGCCCTGGATCCAGTCGGCGAGTTCCTCGTGGGCGAAGCGGTAGCCGTTGCCGGCGGGGACGAGGAGGCCCTCGGTGAGGACGGCGGACGCCCAGCCGGTGCCGCCGCCGAGCCGCGCGGGGGCGGGGCCCCAGGGGAACACGGCCTCGAACGACGCCCGGTCCAGCTCGCCCTGTCCCGGTCCGAGGCTGCGGCGGGCGGCCTCGTGGACCTGGCCGGAGACCTTGGCGGCGAGGCGGCGTACGGCGGTGCCGCGCAGGCCGTTCTCGGCGGCGAGGCGTACGGCGACGCGCAGGCACATGAGGTCGAGGTGGGCGGAGAGGACGTCGTCGCGGTCGAGCCGCTGGGGAGCCGGCGTGCCCGGGCTCGCTGGCTGTGCGGCGAGGGCGGCACGCACCTCGGAGAGGAGGCGCAGGGTGAGAGGGTGCCGGGCGTCGGGGTCGGCGAGGGCGCCGTCCGGGATGCCGTACCGGGCACGCGCCTGTCGCGCCTCGTCGGGGCTGAGGTCGCCGAGCCGTACGCAGGGCGGGAACGGCCGGACGGTCTCGCGCCCCGCGTGCTCGGCGGCCCCGTACAGCGACTCCTGCGCGAACTCCGCCCCCGCGCCCTCCCAGAACTCCGCGCCGCACGCCACGACCAGCCGCGCCCCCGTCTCCCGCAGCCACCGCGCCGTGCCCTCCGTCCAGTCGGCGAGGCGGTGGGCGAGGAGCGGCGGCATCTCCTCGGGGCCGTCCAGGAGGAGCAGGAGGGGGCGGCCGGCGGCGTGGGCGAGGTGGGCCAGGCGTTCCGGGGAGGTGTCGCCCAGGGCGGTGGGGTCGCAGGACATCGACGCGGCCACGATGCGGGCCGCTCGGGCCAGGGCCCGCCGAGCGGCGTCGGCCACCGAGGTGTCGTCGTCCTTCAGGTCGGCGCCGCGCAGCCACAGCGTGGGAGCCGGTTGCGGACCGCGGTTGCGGCGCGCGGCCAGGGCGGCGAGTTCCGTCGTACGGCCACTGCCCGTGGGCCCGACCAGGCCCAGGACCGCGGCCGGGCTCTCCAGGAAGGTGTCGAACTCCCGGGCCACCGCGGCCCGTTCGACCGGAGCCACGGCCCCCGCTCCCCCGCTGTCCGCCCGGTCCGCCCAGCCCGCGGGCGCCCCCTGCGGACCGTCCTGGCCCACCGACGTGGCCGTCAGTTCCAGTACGCCCGCCAGGTTCAGGTCGGCGCCGTACCCCGGCACCGTCGCCGCGTTCTCGGCGAGCAGCCCGGCCAGCGGCCCGTCGGGGAGCGGCCGCAGCGGCACGGCGAACCCGGCGTCGCGGTCGCCGGACCGCAGGGCCGTGCCGAGCACACCGACGACCGCGCCGGTCCCGGCGTCGAGCACCGGTCCCCCGGCCGCCCCTCCGCCCGGCCGCAAGGCGTCCCGGCCGGCCGTGCCGATCGCCAACTCCAGGGCGTCGTCGAGCAGTCGGGGCCCACTGGTCGCCGTGTACGTCACGGACACCGGGCCCAGCACCCGCGCCTCGCGCCAGCCACCGGCCGCGATCCGGACGTACGCACCGGTCTCGACCCGGTCCCGCACGGTCACCGGCAGCGGATCCACGCCCAGGCCCTCGGTGCGTACGAGGGCCAGGTCCAGCTCGGGCAGCGGGGTCACCGCACACGCGGACACCGCACAGCCACGGCCCTCCTCGACGGCGCACAGGACCAGACGGGACTGGCCGTCGACGACCTCGTGGCTGGTGAGGACCGTGCCGTGGTGATCGACCACGAAGCCGAGACCCCGGGGCCGCCCGCCGAGGTCGTGGATCCGGACCAGGGCCCTGTCCCGCGACGGCTCCCCCGCGCCGCATGCCGAGCCCCGCGAGTCCTGCGAGTCCTGCGCGGCATACGCGTCCCGCGCTCCGCAGGCGTCGCGCGCGCCCTCCGTCTCATAGGGTTCCCGCGGGCCCCGTCCCGCCATCGTCGAACCTCCACGCCGTACGTCCATACGCCCCACACCCCCGCGCCCTGCCGTCGACGGTAGGGCGGAGATGATCAGTGGGACAGATCGCGCGGCGAACGCGCCCCCTTCCGCTCCCTCGGTTCACTCCGAGCGCCCGCACGGACGGGTGAACAGGCGGGGGTCGCTGGATACACCCTAGGGGTGGGGGAACCGAGGGGGACCGCGGAGCGGCGGGCAGTGAACAACCCCGTGACCGTCGCTCCGCGGGCAGGCACCCGTATGAGACGCCGGGTGGCCCGGCGTCTCAGCCGAACACCGCCAGGCTCTTGGCCTTGCCCTTGTGGTGCTCCACGAGCGCCAGGAAGCGGCCCTCGGGGGCGAAGACGGCGACGGGACCGGCACCGGCGTACTCGTCGGGCATGTCGAGGCGGACGCCGTTCGTCAGCAGCCGGGCACGTCTGGCGTCCACGTCCCAGCGCGGGAACGCGGCCGCGGCGGCCTCGGCGATCGGCATCACCGCCAGCTCCTGCTGGAGCTGGTCCAGCGTCCTGGCGGAGTCGATCCGGTACGGGCCGACGCGGGTGCGGCGCAGCGCCGTGAGGTGGCCGCCGACGCCCAGCCCGGCACCGAGGTCGCGGGCCAGGGCGCGGATGTACGTGCCGGAGGAGCAGACCACCGACACGACCAGGTCGAGGACCGGGGTGCCGTCGGCGGCGACCGCGTCCCGGACGTCGTACACCGTGAAGGAGGAGACGGTGACCGGCCGCGCCGGAATCTCGAAGTCCTCGCCCTCGCGTGCCCGCTTGTAGGAGCGCACACCGTCGATCTTGATGGCGCTGACCTTGGACGGCACCTGCATGATGTCGCCGGTCAGCTTGGCGATGCCGGCGTCGACGGCGTCGCGGGTGACCTTCGAGGCGTCGACCGACCCCGTGATCTCGCCCTCGGCGTCGTCGGTGAGCGTGGTCTGGCCGAGGCGGATGGTGCCGAGGTACTCCTTCTCGGTCAGGGCCAGATGGCCGAGGAGCTTGGTGGCCTTCTCGACGCCGAGGACGAGCACGCCCGTCGCCATGGGGTCGAGGGTGCCGGCGTGCCCGACGCGGCGGGTGCGCGCGATGCCGCGCATCTTGGCGACCACGTCGTGCGAAGTGAAGCCCGACGGCTTGTCGACGATGACAAGGCCGTCGGGCGTCCGGTTGTGCTGGGTCATTCGGCGGTGTCGTCCTCGTCCTCGCCCGGCTTCTTGTACGGGTCCGCCTCACCGGCGTAGGTGGCGCCGGCCGAGACCTCGCGCACCTTCTCGTCGGACTGGCGGGCCTTGTCGAGGAGGTCCTCGATGGTCCGGGCGGTGTCGGGCAGCGCGTCGGCCACGAAGGTCAGCGTCGGCGTGAACTTCACGCCCGCCGCCGCACCGACCGCGGAGCGGAGCACGCCCTTGGCGCTCTCCAGTCCGGCGGCCGCGGCCGCCCGCTCCTCGTCGTCCCCGTACACGGTGTAGAAGACGGTCGCCTCCCGCAGGTCACCCGTGACCCTGGTGTCCGTGATGGTGACGTGCGAGCCGAGCCGCGGGTCCTTGATCCCGCGCTGCAGCTTCTGGGCCACCACCTCTCGGATGAGGTCCGCCAGCCTTTTAGCCCGCGCGTTGTCGGCCACTGGTCCGTCTCCCGTTCTTTCTTCTTCTACGTTCTCTGGCTCGGGTCATCAGTCGTCGTCACCGTGGAAACGCCGCCGTACCGACAGCAGTTCCACTTCCGGACGGCCGGCGACCAGCCGTTCGCACCGGTCCAGTACGTCGCTGAGGTGACCGGCGTCGCCGGACACCATGGCGATGCCGATCTCGGCTCGCCGGTAGAGGTCCATGTGGTCCACCTCGGCCGCGCTCACCGCGTACTTCCGCTGGAGCTCGGCGACGATCGGGCGGACGACGGAGCGCTTCTCCTTCAGCGACCGTACGTCGCCGAGGAGGAGGTCGAAGGACAGCGTCCCCACGTACATGTGTGTAACCGGTTCACCCGCCGGTACGGGATCGATGGCCCTGCCGTCCATGGGGCAGGGACATCAGAACCGTACAACGAAGAGGCCAAGAGGATCGACGGGTATTACGCTCCGTAGACCCTCGCGCCCGCCTTCGGTGCCGGTCGGCAAACGGCGCGCTGGCCGACAGGACCGAAGTCCCGCCGGCCAGCACGAACCGTCGGCTTTACGCCCGCGGCTTCTCCCGCATCTCGTACGTCGCGATGACGTCGTCGACCTTGATGTCGTTGAAGTTGCCGAGGTTGATACCGCCCTCGAACCCTTCGCGGATCTCGGTGACGTCGTCCTTGAAGCGACGCAGACCCTCGATGTTGAGGTTCTCCGCGACCACCTTGCCGTCGCGGATGAGGCGTGCCTTGGTGTTCCGCTTGACCTCGCCGGAGCGGATGAGAACACCCGCGATGTTGCCCAGCTTGGACGACTTGAAGACCTCGCGGATCTCCGCCGTACCGAGCTCGACCTCTTCGTACTCCGGCTTGAGCATGCCCTTGAGGGCCGCCTCGATCTCCTCGATCGCCTGGTAGATGACCGAGTAGTACCGGACGTCCACGCCCTCGCGCTCCGCCATCTGCTGCGCACGACCGGCTGCCCGGACGTTGAAGCCGATGACGATGGCGTCGGAGCCCATGGCCAGGTCGATGTCGGACTCCGTGACCGCACCGACGCCGCGGTGCAGGACGCGGATGTCGACCTCTTCGCCGACGTCCAGCTGCAGGAGGGAGGACTCCAGAGCCTCGACCGATCCGGACGCGTCGCCCTTGATGATCAGGTTCAGCTGCTGGACCTCGCCGGCCTTCAGCACCTTGTCCAGGTCCTCCAGCGACACGCGGCGCGTGCGCTTGGCGAAGGCCGCGTTGCGCTCGCGAGCGGCACGCTTCTCCGCGATCTGGCGGGCCGTACGGTCCTCCTCGACCACGAGGAAGTTGTCGCCCGCGCCCGGGACGTTGGTGAGGCCCAGGACCTGCACCGGCGTCGACGGACCGGCCTCGGCGACGTTGTTGCCGTTGTCGTCGAGCATGGCGCGCACACGACCGTAGGCGTCGCCCACGACCATCGTGTCGCCGACCCGCAGGGTGCCTCGCTGGACGAGGACCGTCGCCACGGCACCGCGGCCGCGGTCGAGACGGGACTCGATCGAGATGCCCTGCGCGTCCTGGTTCGGGTTGGCCCGCAGGTCGAGCGAGGCGTCGGCGGTGAGGATCACGGCCTCCAGCAGGGAGTCGATGTGCAGACCCTGCTTGGCGGAGATGTCGACGAACATGGTGTCGCCGCCGTACTCCTCGGCCACCAGCCCGTACTCGGTGAGCTGACCGCGCACCTTGGTCGGGTCGGCGCCCTCGACGTCGATCTTGTTGACCGCGACGACGATCGGGACGTCGGCCGCCTTGGCGTGGTTGAGCGCCTCGACCGTCTGCGGCATGACGCCGTCGTTGGCCGCGACGACCAGGATCGCGATGTCGGTCGACTTCGCACCACGGGCACGCATGGCGGTGAACGCCTCGTGACCCGGGGTGTCGATGAAGGTGATCTTGCGCTCTTCGTCGTTGACCTCGGTCGCGACCTGGTAGGCACCGATGTGCTGGGTGATGCCGCCGGCCTCGCCCGCGATGACGTTCGTCTTGCGGATGGCGTCGAGCAGTCGGGTCTTACCGTGGTCGACGTGACCCATGACGGTGACGACCGGCGGACGGACCACCAGGTCCTCCTCGTCGCCCTCGTCCTCGCCGAACTCGATGTCGAAGGACTCGAGCAGCTCGCGGTCCTCCTCCTCGGGGCTGACGATCTGAACCGTGTAGTTCATCTCGTCGGCGAGGAGCTGCAGCGTCTCGTCGGAGACGGACTGCGTGGCCGTGACCATCTCGCCGAGGTTCATCATGACCGCGACGAGCGACGCCGGGTTGGCGTTGATCTTCTCCGCGAAGTCGGTGAGCGACGCACCGCGCGACAGGCGAATGGACTCGCCGTTGCCGCGAGGCAGCATCACGCCGCCGACCGACGGGGCCTGCATGGCCTCGTACTCCTGGCGCCTCTGCCGCTTCGACTTGCGGCCGCGACGCGCGGGACCACCGGGACGACCGAAGGCACCCTGCGTGCCACCACGGCCACCGGGGCCGCCGGGACGACCACCGAAGCCGGGACGGCCACCGCCGCCACCGCCGGGACCACCAGGACGGCCGGCGAAACCGCCGCCACCGCCACCGGGACCGCCGGGACGACCGGCGAAGCCGCCACCGCCGCCACCACCGGGACGACCGGCGAAGCCGCCGCCGCCACCCGGGCGACCGCCGCCGCCACCGGGACGACCGCCGCCACCGGGACCGCGGCCACCGGGGCCACCGCCGCCGGGACGCGGGCCGGCGGCAGGACGCTGCGGCATCATGCCGGGGTTCGGACGGGGGCCGCCGGGGCCACCGCCGGGACGCGGGCCGCCGCCCTGCGGACGGGGCATGCCGCCCGGCGTGGGACGCGCGCCGCCCGGAGCCTGCGGACGAGGACCGCCCGCCGCGCCCTGGGGACGGGGACCGCCGCCCTGGCCCTGCGGACGCGGGGCGCCACCGGGGGCACCGGGGCCGCCCGGACGCGGGGCACCGCCCGGACGGGGCGCCTGCGGGCGCGCCATGCCGGTGGAGCCACCAGAGGTGAAGGGGTTGTTGCCCGGACGGGGACCGGCCGGACGGGCACCGGGACGCGGGGCGCCGCCACCCGGACGCGGAGCGCCGGAACGGTCGCCACGGTCACCACGGCCCTGGCCGCCCTGGCCGGGACCACCCGGACGCGGAGCGCCGGGACGCGGCGCCTGGCCGGCCGGACGCGGGGCGCCCGGACGCGGGCCGGAGCCCTGGGAGGCGGCCGGCGCGGCGGGAGCCGACGGGGGTGCCGTGAACTCGGGCGTGGTCGGAGCCGGGGACGCCGGGGCGGGCCGCGGCGCGGGCTTCGGGCCCGGAGTGGGACGGGGGCCGGGAGCGGCCGGCGCGGCGGGAGCCGCGGGCTTCTCGGCGGCCGGCTTGGGGGCCGGCGGGCGCGGGGCGGCCGGACGGGCGGCCTGCGCCGGAGAGGGGGCTGCCGGCTTCGCCGGGGCAGCCTTGCGTGCGGGGGCGGACTTGCCGCCTCCGTTGCCCTGCTGGAGGGCGTCCGTCAGCTTGCGGACAACGGGCGCTTCGATGGTCGAAGACGCCGAACGGACGAATTCACCGAGTTCTTGGAGCTTGGCCATGACGACCTTGCTCTCCACCCCGAACTCCTTGGCGAGTTCGTATACCCGGACCTTAGCCACTTCGCTCCTTTTAGGTCCGGGTTGCGGCCGGACCGTCGCTACTTCATGGGCGTACTCATCGCGTACTCATCGAGTGCTCATCGCAATCTCGACCTACTTCCGACTCGCGAGGTACCAGGGCCGCACGGGGTTCCGCGCGACGCTTCTTACGGTGTTGCCTGCTCAGCAACTGTTGTCTGCTCGACGTATCGGCGCAACGCCTTTGTGTCGAGCGCTCCCGGGGCGCGCAACGCCCGCGTGAACGCCCGGCGGCGGACCGCCTGGTCGAGACAGACCAGTGCGGGGTGTACGTACGCACCCCGGCCGGGCAGCGTACCGCGAGGATCAGGGACGCATTCGTCCTTGATCGCCACGATGCGCAGCAGATCAGTCTTGGCCGCTCGCTCCCGGCACCCCACACAGGTGCGTTCAGGGCATGCGCGGACGCGTGTCCGGCCAGACACTCCTAAGTCTACCTCCCCGTACCGACCTCACCCCTTTGGGGGAGGATTCGAACAGTTGCCGGGCGATAACCTGACGTGATCTAAGCGACCTACGGCTTGGATCTATTCCCCGGTCTGCTCGGTGTCCGGCCGGATGTCGATCCGCCAGCCGGTGAGCCGGGCCGCGAGCCGGGCGTTCTGGCCTTCCTTGCCGATCGCCAGCGACAGCTGGTAGTCGGGCACCGTCACGCGCGCGGAGCGGGCCGCCATGTCCACGACCTCCACCTTGGAGACGCGGGCCGGAGAGAGCGCGTTCGCCACCATCTCGGCCGGGTCGTCCGACCAGTCGACGATGTCGATCTTCTCACCGTTCAGCTCGCCCATGACATTGCGCACCCGGCCGCCCATGGGGCCGATGCAGGCGCCCTTGGCGTTCAGGCCGCTGCGGGTGGACCGGACGGCGATCTTGGTGCGGTGACCGGCCTCACGGGCGATGGCGGCGATCTCGACGGATCCGTCGGCGATCTCCGGCACCTCCAGGGCGAACAGCTTCTTCACCAGGTTCGGGTGCGTGCGCGACAGGGTGACGGACGGGCCGCGGACGCCCTTCGCCACTCGGACGACGTACGACCGCAGCCGCATCCCGTGCGGGTACGTCTCGCCCGGGACCTGCTCCTGCACCGGCAGGATGGCCTCCAGCTTGCCGATGTCCACGAGGACGTTCTTCGGGTCGCGGCCCTGCTGGACCACACCGGTGACGATGTCGCCCTCGCGACCGGCGTACTCGCCGAGCGTCGCGTCGTCCTCGGCGTCGCGCAGCCGCTGCAGGATGACCTGCTTGGCGGTGGTGGCGGCGATACGGCCGAAGCCGGACGGGGTGTCGTCGAACTCGCGGGCCTCCTGGCCCTCCTCCAGATCCTCGGGATCCTCCTTCGCCCACACGGTCACATGGCCGGTCTCCCGGTTCAGCTCCACGCGCGCGTGGCGGCGGCTTCCCTCGGTGCGGTGGTAGGCGATGAGGAGGGCCGACTCGATCGCCTCGACCAGCAGGTCGAAGGAGATCTCCTTCTCCCGTACCAAGCCCCGCAGGGCACTCATGTCGATGTCCACGGCTACGCCTCCTCTTCCTTCTCGTCCTTGCTGTCCTTGCTGTCCTTGCGGCTGAACTCGACCTGCACGCGGGCCTTGGCGATGTCCGGGAAGTCGAGTCTGCGGCTCGTGGCCTTACGGCCCTTCACGCCGGGGACTTCGAGGTCGAGTCCGTCGTCGTCGACCTTCAGGATCCTGGCCACCAGCTCGCCGCCCTCGGCCAGTTGGAACTTCACCAGCCGGTCGACGGCACGTACGTAGTGCCGGTGCTCCGTGAGGGGGCGCTCCGCGCCCGGGGTGCCGACCTCGAGGGTGTACTCGCCCTCGCCCATCGCGTCCGTCTCGTCGAGCTTCGCCGAGAGCACACGGCTCACATCGGCGATCCGGTCCAGGTCCGCTCCGGTGTCGGAGTCGACGACGACGCGCAGCACACGCTTGCGTCCGACGGAGTCCACTGCGATCTCTTCGAGGTCCAGGCCCTGGGAGCTGACGAGCGGTTCCAGTAGTTCTCGCAGCCTCTCGCTCTGGGTGGTGCTCATCCGGGTGACTCCTCGGCCGCGTGTGCTGTTGTGGGATGGGTCGCGTGTCTGGTCAAAGGGTATCGGGTCGCGAGGTGTGTTGCCGTCCACCTGCGTACGGGCGGTGCCGCTGAGTGGTGCCGTCCGGTTGCGCGGGTACGGTGATCACGGGCCTGCGGCCCGCTGATCCCGTCGCTGCCTCCGTAGCCGCTTTCGTACGAGTTCTCCGAGGACGTCTGCCGTGCCGTACCCTCCGCCGTCGCGCATCCCCTCGGGGCCGCGCAGAAGAACCCTGCTCGCCACGGCCGCCGGGGCCGCCCTGCTGGTGGGCTGCTCCTCCGGGTCCGGGGACTCGGACGGCGGCACGACCGGCGGCAGTCCGTCGCTCACCGAGCGGGCACGCGCGCGTGCGGCCCGGGACAGCGAGGGGCTGGTCGGGCGGTACGACGCCGTGCTCGCCGCCCATCCGGTGCTGGCGGAGCTGCTGGGACCCCTGCGGGCGGCTGCCGTACGGCATGTGGAGGCGTTCGGCGGGGGAACGCCAGGGCCTTCCGGAACCCCCGGACCGGACGAAGGCGCCGCCACGCCGTCGCAGACGCCGGGCGCCGGGAAGGCGGCGTCGCCGTCGGCCGGAGCGTCCGCCCCCGTGCCCGCGGACGAGAAGGACGCGCTGGCCGAACTCGCCGCGGCCGAGCGTGCGCTGGCGGACCGGCGGGCCGAGGCGCTTCTCGGCGTGCCGGGCGAGCTGGCCCGGTTGCTGGCCTCCGTGGCGGCGGCCGGGGCGGCGCACGCGTACCTGCTGACGGAGGGGACCAAGTGAGCGAGGCGAAGAAGCGGCGGCTGACGGCCCTCCAGGCGGCGCTCGCCGCCGAGCACGCGGCCGTGTACGGGTACGGCGTCGTCGGCGGCCGGATCCGCGAGGAGCGGCGCTCGGAGGCACGCGCGGCGTATGACGCGCACCGGGCGCGGCGGGACGCGCTGGCGCGCGAGGTGCGCGATCTGGGCGCCGATCCGGTCGCCGCGAGCGCCGCGTACGCGCTGCCGTTCCCGGTGCCGGACTCGGCCGCGGCCGTCCGGCTCGCCGCCGAACTGGAGGACCGGGTGGCCGGGGTGTACTCCGACCTGGTGCGGGCAGCCGAGGGTGAGCTGCGGAGTACGGCCGCCGAGGCGCTGCGGGAGGCGGCGGTGCGGGCGGTGCGCTGGCGGGGCGAGAGCGTAGCCTTCCCTGGGCTCGCCGAGCGGGCGGGCGCCCCGTCGGCAGCGGCGGCGCCCACGGGGTGACGCGGCCGGAGAACACGTACGGGCAGTACGGGAAGGGAACGACTCGCGCATGGCTTTCGAACCGCCGCAGCGTCTGGTCAGGGCGCTCGGTGAGACGGCACCGGACGGTGACGACTGGTTGGGGAAGCTGCCGGAGGCGGCCCACCAGGCCGTCGCGCTGCGCGAGTTGACCGTGGAGCGGGTGCAGATGCCGGGCGGTCGCAGCAGCCTGGTGATGCTGGTGCGGCGCACGGACGGCACCCCGGCCGTGCTCAAGCTGGCGCCGCCCCGCGCCCGGCCCGAGAGCGAGCGGGCCGCGCTCGCGCACTGGGGCGGTCTGGGCGCCGTTCAACTGCTGGAACCCTTCGTGACCGAGGGCGTGCTGCTGCTGGAGCGGCTGCATCCGGATGTGTCGGTGCGGTCGCTGCCGGAGGCGAAGGCGCTGCTGGAGGCGGCGGGGACGCTGCGGCGGCTGTGGGTCGGGCCACCGGCCGGGCATGGCTTCGAGACGGTTGCCGAGCGCACCGGGCGGCAGGCCGAGGCGATGCGGGCGACCGCGTCGGCTCATGCCGAGGTGGCTCCGCTGGTGGACGCCGCCCTCGCCGCGCGCGAGGAGTTGCTGGCCGCACCACCCGAGCACCGGCTGCTGCACGGCACCTTCCGGCAGAGCAAGGTGCTCGCCGGGGAGCGGATGCCGTGGCTCGCGGTGGGGCCGGACCCGGTGGTCGGTGAGTGCGCGTTCGACCTGGCGCGGCTGGTGCGGGACCGGGTGGAGGACCTGATCGCCTCGCCGTCGGGGGCCGCGACGACACGGCGGCGGGTGAAGCGGCTCGCGGAGTCGCTGGACGTCGATCAGGAGCGGTTGCGGGGGTGGACGCTGTTCCGGGCGGTGGAGTCGGGCGTACGGGCGCGTCGCGTGGGCCGCGCGCAGGACGCGGAGCTGCTGCTGGAGTTCGCGAGCTGGCTGTAGGCGGCGCTCGCATGAGCACGCGCACTCAGACGGCTGAGTGACCGCGCCCAGGCCCGAGGGGCTCGCGGCCGGACGGACTCCTGCGGTGAGAGCGACCGGACGGCCGGACGCCGAGGAGCGGCACCGGCTGGCGACCTCCGCTGCGGCCCGGCAGCAGCGGGCACAGGCCGAGGAAGCCATCCGCCGCTGGGCGACTGGGGCGGTCTGACCGGCGGAGGCCCGGACACCGGCGGGGTGGGAGGGCTGCGGTACGCGCTGGATCAGCTGGATTACCAGCGGGTCGAGGGCTGACGGCCGACGGGCTGCGCCTGCCCGGGCCCGAGCTGAACGATCCGTCGTTCACCGTGCAGGGTGACGACCCGTGGGACCTGGTGGAGCCCGCCGGAACGACGGTGGCCGCGGCGCGCGCACGCCACGGCACCGTCTTCTCGGTCCGAGGTCAGGCCGTGAGGCGGGCGATCGCCTCGTCGACCGTCAGTTCCTCGCGCTCCCCCGTCCTGCGGTCCTTGAGCTCGACGACACCCTCGGCCGCGCGCCGCCCGGCCACCAGGATCTGGGGGACGCCGATCAGCTCGGAGTCGGTGAACTTCACGCCCGGCGAGACGCCCGCGCGGTCGTCGCACAGGACGCGCAGGCCGGTCGCGGCCAGCTTCTCGGCGACGTCCAGGGCGAGTTCGGTCTGCAGGGCCTTGCCGGCGGCGACCACGTGCACGTCGGCCGGGGCGACCTCGGCGGGCCAGCACAGGCCCTTGTCGTCGGCGGTCTGCTCGGCGAGGGCGGCGACGGCGCGGGAGACGCCGATGCCGTAGGAGCCCATGGTGACGCGGACCGGCTTGCCGTTCTGGCCGAGGACGTCGAGCTTGAGGGCGTCGGCGTACTTGCGGCCGAGCTGGAAGATGTGGCCGATCTCGATGGCGCGGTCGAGCTTGAGGCCGGTGCCGCACTTCGGGCACGGGTCGCCCTCCTGGACGACCACGACGTCGACGTACTCGTCGACCTCGAAGTCACGGCCCGCGACGACGTTCCTGGCGTGCGTGTGCTCCTTGTTGGCGCCCGTGATCCAGGCGGTGCCGGGGGCCACGCGCGGGTCGGCGAGGTACTTGACCTTCTCGCCGAGGCCCTGCGGACCGACGTAGCCGCGGACCAGGTCCCGGCGCTCCGCGAAGTCGGCCTCCGTGACCATCTCGACGACGGCCGGGGCGAAGTGCGCCTCCACCTTGTCCATGTCGACCTCGCGGTCGCCGGGGACGCCGACGGCCACGATCTCGCCGTCGACCTTGACGAGGAGGTTCTTCAGGGTGGCCGAGGCCGGGACGCCGAGGGAGGCGGCCAGGGTCTCGATGGTCGGGGTGTCGGGGGTGGGGATCTCCTCGGCGGCGGGGACGTCGGCGGCGTCGACCGGCTTCAGCTCGTACGAGATCGCCTCGGTGTTGGCGGCGAAGTCGCAGTTCGGGCAGTCCGCGAAGGTGTCCTCGCCGGCGCCGGCCGGGGCGAGGAACTCCTCCGACTTGGAGCCGCCCATCGCGCCGGCGGTCGCGGCGCAGATGCGGTAGTCGAGGCCGAGGCGCTCGAAGACGCGCTGGTAGGCCTGGCGGTGCAGGGCGTAGGAGCGGGCCAGGCCCTCGTCGTCCAGGTCGAAGGAGTAGGAGTCCTTCATCAGGAACTCGCGGCCGCGCAGGATGCCGGCCCGCGGGCGGGCCTCGTCGCGGTACTTGTGCTGGATCTGGTAGAGGATGACCGGCATGTCCTTGTAGGAGGACGCCTGGTCCTTCACCAGCAGGGTGAAGATCTCCTCGTGGGTCGGGCCGAGCAGGTAGTCGCCGCCCTTGCGGTCCTTGAGGCGGAACAGCTCCTGGCCGTACTCGTCCCAGCGGCCGGTGGCGTCGTACGGCTCACGCGGCAGCAGCGCGGGGAGCAGCACCTCCTGGGCGCCGATGGCGTCCATCTCCTCGCGGACGATGCGCTCGACGTTGGCGAGGACCCGCTTGCCCAGGGGCAGCCAGGACCAGATGCCGGCCGCGGTGCGGCGGACGTAGCCGGCGCGGACGAGCAGCTTGTGACTGAGGACCTCGGCGTCCGCCGGGTCGTCGCGCAACGTCTTCGCCATCAACTGGGACATGCGCTGGACCGGTGCGTTCGCCATGGTTCTTCGACTCCTGCTGCGTAAGGGTTGTGGCAGGAGGTTAGCCGGGCCGTACGGGCCGGTGGAAATCGGTCAGCGGCGGCGGAGGGGAAGCGGGGCTCCCATGACGGCGTACGGCTTCGGGGCGCTGGGGAAGAGGACCTGGCGGGCGAGGTCCTGGTAGCCGAGGGAGCGGTAGAGGCCGCGGGCGGGGCTCTCGATGTCGATCGCCGAGAGGATCGAGCGGGGTTCGGTGGCGCTGTCGGTGATGGTGGTGATCAGGGAGCGGCCGATGCCGCGGTTCTGGTAGCGGGGGTGGACGTGGAGTTCGGTGATGACGAAGGAGTCGTCGAGCCAGTCGTCGTGTCCCTGGGCCCGGAGGTAGGGCTCCACGATGGTGGACCACCAGTGGGTGCGGTCGTTGGGCATGCCGTAGACGAATGCGACGAGGCGCTCCGCGAGGGTGGCGCCGAGGGCGCGGGCGCCGGGGTACGTCATGTGGCGCAGGACGATCTGGCGGCGTACGGCCACCTCGTCGGGGCCGAGGCCGAAGGCGACGGCTTGGACTGCGAGGGCCTCGTCGACGCGGGCTGAGAGGTCCAGGGGGGCGATCACGAGGTCGTCGGGTCGGCGGCGGTGTCCGTGACCGGGAAGGCGCATGTGGGGAGCGTACAGGGGACTACAGGTTGTGGTTCGGCTGCGGGCGGCGGGGGTTGTCGCGCGGTTCCCCGCGCCCCTGCGGACGTTGCCCGGGCGCCTCTCAGAAGGGAACGCCCTCAGAACAGGACGCTCATGAAGGCGCCGACCTCCTGGAAGCCCACCCTGGTGTATGTGCGCCTCGCCGCCGTGTTGAAGTCGTTGACGTACAGGCTCGCCACCGGGGCCACGTCCGCCAGGGCGTAGCGCAGTACCGCTGCCATTCCGGGGGCCGCCAGGCCCCGACCGCGATACTCGGGCGCCACCCACACGCCCTGGATCTGGCAGGCTCGGTCGGTCGCGGCGCCGATCTCCGCCTTGAAGACGACCTTGCCGTTCTGGTCGAGGCGGGCGAAGGAGCGGCCGGCGCCGACGAGTTCGGCGACCCGGGCCTGGTAGAGGAGCCCGCCGTCGCCGGCCAGCGGTGATACGCCGACCTCCTCGGTGAACATCGCCACGCACGCCGGCATGATCGTGTCCATCTCGTCCTTGCGGATGCGGCGGACGTACGGATCCGGGGTGATGTCTGCCGGCATGCGGTCGGTGACCATGAGGGGCTGGTGGGTGCGGACCTCACGGGCCGGGCCCCAGCCGGGTTCCAGCAGGCGCCACAGCTGGGCGGTGGACTCGGCGGGGCCGACGATGGAGGAGCAGCGGCGGCCCGCGCGCCGGGCCCGGTCGGCGAAGGCCCGTACCGCTCGCGGAGTCGCGCAGATCGGGACGAGGTTGGCGCCCGCGTAGCACAGGGACGTCAGCATGCCGCCCTCGTACCAGCCCCACATCTCGCCGCCGAGGCGCCACGGGTCGAGGCCGGCGACCTGGACTCGGGACGTCACGAAGGCGTTCGCGACCGGCTCACGGTCGAGGACGGCGAGCGCGGCGTCCAGGTCACTCGGTTCGAGCACCCGTGAAGTGGTCTGGGTCAACACGTGCGGGGGCCCTCCGGGGGAGCTGCTGGTCTCCGCACTGTACCTGCGGAAGCTGAGGCATGCCGCTCTGCCTTGGTGCCGCTTGCTCGGAGGTGGCCGTCGGCTGCGCCCCTTCGGGCGCTGCGGTCAGCCGGCCACCGACACCGACGGCTCACCCGATGCGACGCCGTCCGCCTCCATCTGCTCGGCCAGCTTCATGGCCTCGTCGATGAGGGTCTCGACGATCTTGGACTCGGGTACGGTCTTGATGACCTCGCCCTTGACGAAGATCTGTCCCTTGCCGTTGCCGGAGGCGACGCCGAGGTCGGCCTCGCGGGCCTCGCCGGGGCCGTTCACCACGCAGCCCATGACGGCTACGCGGAGGGGGACCTCCATGCCGGTCAGGCCCGCCGTGACCTCCTCGGCCAGCTTGTAGACGTCGACCTGGGCGCGGCCGCAGGACGGGCAGGAGACGATCTCCAGGCCGCGCTGCTTGAGGTTCAGGGACTCCAGGATCTGGATGCCGACCTTCACTTCCTCGGCGGGGGGCGCGCTCAGCGAGACGCGGATGGTGTCGCCGATGCCCTGGGAGAGCAGGGCGCCGAAGGCCACGGCCGACTTGATGGTGCCCTGGAACGCCGGGCCGGCCTCCGTCACGCCGAGGTGGAGCGGGTAGTCGCACTGGGCGGCGAGCTGCTTGTACGCCTCGATCATGATGACCGGGTCGTTGTGCTTGACCGAGATCTTGATGTCCCGGAAGTCGTGCTCCTCGAACAGCGACGCCTCCCACAGCGCCGACTCCACCAGGGCCTCCGGGGTCGCCTTGCCGTACTTCTGGAGCAGGCGCCTGTCCAGCGAACCCGCGTTGACGCCGATGCGGATCGGCGTGCCGTGCTCCTTGGCGGCGCGCGCGATCTCCTTGACCTTGTCGTCGAACTGCTTGATGTTGCCGGGGTTCACGCGGACCGCCGC
>NZ_JBEXQG010000032.1:0-93340 GCF_040612485.1 Streptomyces sp. NPDC006385 | reverse complement strand
CCGCGTGTGGCCGTGGGCGCCGGCGGCCGTCCGGGTGGGGTGGGGCGCGGGGGGGGGGGGGGGGCCGGGGGCCCGCCGGTGCTGGGTGCCCGCGCCCCCGGCCCCACCCACCTCCGGCCCCCATCCCCCCTCCGCCCCAGCCCAGCCACCGCGCCCGGTGCCCCGTCGGCGACCGTGGTCTCAGCCGGCGTCCCCGTCCTGCCGCTTCCCGAGGCCGGCGCCCCCGGCCGACTGCAGATCGGCGTCCAGGGCCGACAGGTCCGCGTTCAGCGCCGCCATCAGCTCCTCCATCTGCTGAAGCAGCCCCTTCGGCTGGCCGGCGCCACCGGTCTGCTGTGGCGCGAATTCCTCGGACATGACGGCCTCCTCGGCCTCCGGCCCCCCCGACAGAAGTGGGCCGACACGGTGACGCTCCGGCGGTCACCGTCCGGCGCGGGCGCCGGGCGGTCCGGCTCCGTCCGAGCCAACGATCACCGTCGGGGGCGGTCACTGGCCCGGGCCAGGGGCGGCTTCGGCGTTGACGGAATTCACCCGACCGGGGATGCCGGGGACCGGCGGGACCGGTGAGGTTGACCGGTGCCGCGGCGTGCAGGATGGAGGTATGGATCTTCGCATCTTCACCGAGCCCCAGCAGGGGGCCACCTACGACACCTTGCTCACCGTGGCGAAGGCCACCGAAGACCTTGGCTTCGACGCGTTCTTCCGGTCGGACCACTATCTCAAGATGGGTTCCGTGGACGGTCTTCCCGGCCCCACCGACGCCTGGATCACGCTCGCCGGACTCGCGCGTGAGACCAAGCGGATCCGCCTCGGCACCCTGATGACCGCCGGCACGTTCCGGCTGCCCGGTGTGCTCGCCATCCAGGTCGCCCAGGTCGACCAGATGTCCGGCGGCCGTGTCGAACTCGGCCTGGGCGCGGGCTGGTTCGAGGAGGAGCACAAGGCGTACGGCATCCCGTTCCCGAAGGAGAAGTTCGCCCGGCTGGAGGAACAGCTCGCCATCGTCACCGGGCTGTGGGCGACCAAGGTCGGGGAGACCTTCGACTTCCACGGGACCTACTACGACCTCACCGAGTCACCCGCCCTGCCCAAGCCCGCCCAGGACAGGATCCCGGTGCTGATCGGCGGGCACGGCGCCACCCGTACGCCCCGCCTGGCCGGCAAGTACGCCGATGAGTTCAACATGCCGTTCGCCTCGGTCGAGGACAGCGAGCGGCAGTTCGGGCGGGTGCGGGCCGCCGCCGAGGAAGCCGGTCGCAAGGGGGACGACCTCGTCTGCTCCAACGCCCTCGTCGTGTGCGTGGGCAAGGACGACGAGGAGGTCGCCCGGCGTGCCGCCGCGATCGGGCGGCAGGTGGAGGAACTGAAGCTCAACGGGCTCGCCGGCTCCCCGGACGAGGTCGTCGACAAGATCGGCCGGTACCAGGAGATCGGCTCGCGGCGGATCTACCTCCAGCTCCTCGACCTGGACGACCTGGACCACCTGGAGCTCATCTCCTCCCAGGTCCAGTCACAGCTGTCGTAACGCCTCTTGCGTCACACGCTCTCGGTGCCCTCGGGACCGTGGTCCCGGGGGCGTTCCGGTCCGCCACGCGTGCGGCGGGCCTAAGGCGCGATCACCGTGGCCAGCGCGCGGCACAGCCGGTCGAGCCACTCCTCGGCGGACCCTCGCACCCGCGGGTGCCCCGCGCGGAAGGCGTCCCACTCCACGGACCACGACCGCACCACGTTCGGCGTGGGCGGGACGGCTCTCGGCCGGAACACCGAGTCCAGCAGCCGCGTCGGCAGCCGCAGGCCCCGCGTCTCGGCGAGCAGGACGGCGTCGTACAGGTCCTTGCCCTGGGCGAGTCCCTCGGTCGCGGCGTCCGTGTGCAGCCACAGGAGCTTCCACGCCAGGGACAGCTCTCGGCTCGCCGTTCGCACCACGGCGGGCGCGCCGCCGTCACCGCGGGGCACCGCCGTGCACACGGGGGCCTGCGGAAGCCGCTCGTCGCGGGCGAAGTCCAGGCGTACCTCACCGGGCGGCAGGCCGTCCGCCCGCCAGGGGACGGTCACGCGGACACCCGGGGTGTCGTACTCGGAGTAGGTCCAGGTGCCGTCGTCGCGGGCTGCCTCCGGGATGAGGACGACGCCCGGCGCGGCGACGGGCCGGCGCCGTGCCAGGTCGAGCAACTCCCTGTGCGGCGGGACGGTTTCCGGCTCGGGCTCGGGTTCCGTGATCCACCGCAGTCCCTCCGGCGGGAGCACGGCGCGCAGTCCCCGGGTGTCGAACTCCTCGTGTTCCCACATCTCGTGGCCGCCGGCGCCGTCGGCCGCCTCCGGCCACTGCTGGACGACCGCCAACTCGTCCACGTAGGGATACGGGTACAGGGGCTCGATCGGCACGATCAGCGGCTGCGGGACGATCCAGTCGAGGTCCCCCGGCTCCCGGGCCTCGCCCCCCACCCATGCCGGCATCACCATGCTGCCCCGCAGCACCAGCAGGTCGGCCAGCGAGGACTCGGCGACGAGCCGGAGCAGGTGGTCCAGTGCCGCGCGGCGGGCCCCGCGCCACCGCCTGTCGTCCTGCGCTCCTTCAGGCACGTGGTCGTGCATGTGGTCGTGCATGTGGTCATGAATGTGGTCATGCGTGTACTCACGCCTGTCGTCCTGCGTGTCGTCATGCATGGCGTCACCCGCCGCCGACCCGCTCGTCGATCCAGCCACGGTCCAGATCCGGGCGGTCGTCGTGGACCACGAACTCCGCCTCCACCTCCATGACGGCGAAACCGGAGTCCACGAGGTCGGACACCAGGGCGGCCAGTCTGCGACGGGCCTCGGGGCGTCCGACGCCTCGGCAGCGCTGGGTGACGAAGCGTGCGTGGCCCCGCTCGCCCAGGCTGCGGCGGGCGTTGCGGGACACGTGGGCCGTGTGACGCTCGGCCAGGGCGCGTGCCGACGCCACCTGCGCGGCGTCGGCGACGACCAGCTTGACGTGGTGCTCGAAGTAGCAGCCGTGGGGGAGCGCGGTCGCCTCCGCGGCGGTCCGGGGCACGTCCGCGTTCCAGGGTGCCGCCTCGATCTTCACGCGGGTGACGGCGAACCCGTCCGCGGACAGCCGCTCGGTCCACGCGAGGGCGGCCGTCCGCTGGGCGGACAGCGTCCCCCGCCCGGAGACGGTCAGCATCGGCTGGTCGGGAGTGGCCCCACGGTCCAGCAGGATGCGCGTGTACTTCACGCGGTGCCGTTCCGCCCAGCGCGGGAGCCGGTCCTCCGCACCGGACGCGGCATCCGCCGCCACCGTGAGGTGAGTCTCGAACTCCCCAGCGAACTCCCGGACTTCGCCCACCGCGGCGAAGTCCGTCACCTCGGCCGCCCCGGCGAATTCCCTCACTTCGGCCGCCCCGACGGAATCCCACACGTCGACTCCGCCCCTGCGGCCAGCGCCGCCAGCGCGGCACGAGCCTGTGCGCGCAGCCGTTCGTCGGCGTGGATGATGCGGTCCTCCAACCCGGAGTTCACCACCCGGCGATCACCGTCGGCCAGGACGGCCAGCCGGTCCAGGTGCTCACCCGTGAGGTGGGACCCGCCCAGTGACAGCAGCGCCTCCAGTGCCGTGTCCGGGTCGGCGTTGTGCTCCGCCGCGTCCAGGACCGGATCGGCCAGCGTCCGGCGCAGCTCCTCCTCGACGCCGATCGCCACCAGAGCGAGCGCGCAGGCCGGCGCGTGCAGGCGCGTGGCGAGCATGCGCTCCAGGGCCGGACGCAGCGGCCGTGCCGCAGGCCCGAGGCGTGCGGCCAGCCGCGCGGCCCGTACTCCCGTCCAGTTGAACCAGGGCCCGTCGGACTCCGCGAGCACGGTGTCGAGGATGCGTACGGCCTCCGTCGTCTCGCCGGTGATCCGCCACAGGGCCTCGGCCAACTCCACGTCGGCGTCCAGTCGCGGAGTGGTCCGAGGCTGCGCGGGATCGCTGAGCGCGGCACGCAGGTGGGGCACCAACTCGGCGCCATCCAGGCCGAGTTGCTCGCTGCACCGGGCCGCGTCGCGGACGTCGTGACCGCGGCCGGCGAGTCTGGCGCGGACAGCTGTGCGCAACGGGGCCGCGTCGCCGGTCAGCTCGTACAGCGCGTGCGCGGCGGCGAGGCGGCCCTCCTGCGGGCCCTTGCGTGCCGCCTCGCGCAGCCGGTCCTCGACGCTCTCGCGCACCCGGCCGTCGGCGGGGCACAGGGCCACCAGCGCCTTCGGCCCGGCGAGCGGAACCCGGGGCAGCGCTTGGAGCAGTTCGGGCACCGCGGCGCCGGCCCGCGCGCCCCAGGAGGCCAGCAGCAGGGTGAGATGGATCGGTTCGTTCCCACGCACGTCCGGGTCGGCGAGGCGCCGGCGGACCGCGTCGAGGAGCCGGGGCTCCAAGGGCAGCGTCGCCCCGTCCGCCGCACCGGTGCCCCAAGCCCCGGCCGCGACGGCCAGCGCCCGCGGACGGTGGGGCAGGTCGGCGGCGAGCAACCGCGCGGCCCGCTCGGGAGCGACGGTCACGAGCACCGCCAGCGCGCTGTCCGCCGTGTCGGCGGCGACGTCCGCGGCGAGGCGGGCGAGAGCGTCGGCGAGAGCGTCTGGGAGAGCACCGTCCGTCGTGGCCCCCGCATGGCCCGCGATCTTGCCCAGCAGCCTCAGGGCGCCCGGCGCGGACGACGTGTCGTCGAGAAGGGGCGCCAGCCGGGGCAGCAGCCGGCCCGGGGCGGCACGCGAGATCATGCAGGCGTGGTCGGCGGCCCACACCGCTTCCGTACGGACCGCCGGTTCCGTGCTCGCCAAGGCGGCCTCCAGGAGCCCGAACGCGGCCTCGCGCTCCTCGTCCGTGTCCCGGCGCACCAGCGCGTCCACCACGGCCTGCAGCGGCTCGCGCCGGTCCTGGTCGAACCGTTCGGAGACCAGGTCGTCGGCCGGGAGCACCGACAGGAGCGCCTCGCGGTGGGCGGCGCCCCACGGCAGGCCCGCGTCCAGACAGGCCAGCACAGCCGCGATGCGCAGCTCGGCCGGACCCGCCGGGTCCAGCGCCGCCGTGGCCGCGCCCGCGCTCGCCCCCGGATCCAGCCGGACCATCGCCGCCAGCAGCTCCGCCCGGACGACCGGCTCCCGCTCCTCGGCCCACCGCCGCTCCAGCGCCGACCACGTCCGCTCCCGCGCGGCGGTGTGCCCGGCCACCCAGGCCGCGGCCTGCCGCACCTGCGCGTCCCCGGCGTCCAGCAGCGGCAGGAGAAGGGGGAGCTGGGCGGCGACCGCACCGCGGCACGCGCCGCGGGCCACCTCGTGCGCGTCGTCGCTCTCGGCTATGCAGCCGAGCAGGACCAGTACCTCGGCGCTGCGGCACCCGGCCACCGCCAGCCGTGCCAGGAACGGCACCGCCTCCACCGTGGCCGGATACACCGTGCCCTGGTGCCAGATGGTGCCGTACAGCTCGTGCAGAGCCGCCCCGGCCGCCTCGGAGTCGTCGTCCGTCAGCGCGCGCAGCACGGCAGGCACGTCCTCCGCGCTGCCGTACGCGTGGTGCAGGGCGGCCCAGGGCCGGTCGTCGAGCCCCGTGAGGGCAACCGCGAGATCCATGGCCGGATCTTGACAGAGGGCACTGACAATCGGGGCCGGGGGGAGGGCCGAGAGCGGACGGAACGAAAAACCCCGGGTGGTTCCGAGGCCCGCTCTGTACGTTGTACGGGCGGCACGCATGTGCAGATCAGACCCTATTTCAAAGGCAACCCACGTGTTCCTGACCCTCACCACCACCGGCACCCCGGAACGCCCGGCCACCGACCTCGGTTTCCTGCTGCACAAGCATCCCGAGAAAGCCCAGGCGTTCTCCACCTCCTACGGCACCGCGCACGTCCTCTACCCGGAGGCGGACGCCGAGCGCTGCACGGCGGCGCTGTTGCTGGAGGTCGACGCGGTGGCCCTGGTCAGGCGGGGCAAGGGCAAGGGCCGCGGCGGCGCCCCCGACGCGGCACTCGCGCAGTACGTCAACGACCGCCCGTACGCGGCCTCCTCGCTGCTCGCGGTCGCGCTCAGCAGTGTCTTCTCCAGCGCGATGCGGGGCGTGTGCAACGCCCGGCCCGAGCGGGCCGCCGAGCCGCTGCCCCTGCGTGTCGAGGTGCCCGCCCTGCCGGCCCGGGGCGGCCGGGAACTCGTACGGCGGCTGTTCGAGCCGCTGGGCTGGGCGGTGACCGCCGAGCCCGTGCCGCTGGACACCGAGTTCCCGCAGTGGGGCGACTCGCGGTATGTCCGTCTCGTCCTGGAGTCGGACGCGCTCACCCTCGCCGAGGCCCTGCGTCACCTCTACGTCCTGCTCCCCGTCCTCGACGACGCCAAGCACTACTGGGTCGCCCCCGACGAGGTCGACAAGCTGCTGCGGGCCGGTGAGGGCTGGCTGCCGGACCACCCGGAGCAGAAGCTGATCACCAGCCGGTATCTGTCGCGCCGCTGGTCGCTGACCCGGGAGGCGAGGGAGCGGCTGGAGCTGGTGCGGCTCGCGGAGGCCGACGACAGCGAGGTCGAGGAGATCGACAACGCGGTCGAGGCCGAGAGCGAGGCCGAACAGAAGCCGACCCCGCTCGCCGTGCAGCGCAGGGACGCGATCGTCGCCGCGCTCAAGGCGTCCGGTGCCGCGCGCGTGCTCGACCTCGGCTGTGGCCAGGGCCAGTTGGTGCAGGCCCTGCTCAAGGACCCGGCGTTCACCGAGATCGTCGGCGTGGACGTGTCGATGCGGGCGCTCACCATCGCCGGACGGCGGCTGAAGCTGGACCGCATGGGGGAGCGGCAGGCCGCGCGGGTGAGACTCTTCCAGGGCTCCCTCGCCTACACCGACAACCGGCTCAAGGGCTACGACGCCGCCGTGCTCAGCGAGGTCATCGAGCACCTCGACCTGCCCCGGCTGCCCGCCCTGGAGTACGCGGTGTTCGGCTCGGCCCGCCCGCGGACCGTCCTCGTGACGACCCCGAACGTCGAGTACAACGTCCGCTGGGAGAGCCTCCCGGCAGGCCATGTCCGGCACGGCGACCACCGGTTCGAGTGGACGCGCGAGGAGTTCCGGGCATGGGCGCGGGCGGTCGCCGAACGGCACGGATACGAGGTCGAGTTCGTGCCCGTCGGGCCCGACGACCCGGAGGTCGGACCGCCGACCCAGATGGCCGTGTTCGGCATGAAGCTCAACGACGAGAAGGAGGCGAAGGCCGCATGAGCGAGAACCACGCAGCACCGAAGGGTCGTGTCCTGCCCGTCACCGACCTCTCCCTCGTCGTCCTGATCGGCGCCTCCGGATCCGGCAAGTCCACCTTCGCCCGCAGGCACTTCAAGCCCACCGAGGTCATCTCCTCCGACTTCTGCCGCGGCCTGGTCTCCGACGACGAGAACGACCAGAGCGCGACGAAGGACGCCTTCGACGTCCTGCACTACATCGCGGGCAAGCGCCTGGCCGCCGGCCGCCGCACGGTCGTCGACGCCACCAGCGTGCAGCAGGACGCCCGGCGGCAGCTGATCGAGCTGGCCAAGCAGTACGACGTGCTGCCGACAGCCATCGTGCTCGACGTCCCCGAGGACGTGTGCGCCGAGCGCAACGCGGCCCGCAGCGACCGGGCCGACATGCCGCGCCGGGTCATCCAGCGGCACACCCGCGAACTGCGCCGCTCCCTCAGGCACCTGGAGCGCGAGGGCTTCCGCAAGGTGCACGTCCTGCGGGGCGTCGAGGACGTCGAGAACGCCACCGTCGTCACCGAGAAGCGCTTCAACGACCTGACCCACCTCACCGGCCCCTTCGACATCATCGGCGACATCCACGGCTGCGCCTCGGAACTGGAGTCGCTGCTGGGCAAGCTGGGCTACGTCGACGGAGTGCACCCCGACGGCCGTACGGCCGTCTTCGTCGGCGACCTCGTCGACCGCGGCCCGGACAGCCCCGGCGTGCTGCGCCGCGTCATGTCGATGGCCAAGTCGGGCAACGCGCTGTGCGTGCCGGGCAACCACGAGAACAAGTACGGGCGTCACCTCAAGGGCCGCAAGGTCCAGCACACGCACGGACTCGCCGAGACCATCGAGCAGATGGAGGCCGAGAGCGAGGAGTTCCGCGCGGAGGTGCGGGAGTTCATCGACGGGCTCGTCAGCCACTACGTCCTCGACGGTGGCCGACTGGTGGTCTGCCACGCCGGGCTGCCGGAGAAGTACCACGGCCGTACCTCGGGGCGGGTCCGCTCGCACGCGCTGTACGGCGACACCACCGGGGAGACCGACGAGTTCGGGCTGCCGGTGCGCTACCCGTGGGCGGAGGACTACCGGGGCCGGGCGGCCGTGGTGTACGGCCACACCCCGGTCCCGGAGGCCACGTGGCTGAACAACACCATCTGCCTGGACACCGGTGCCGTCTTCGGCGGCAAGCTGACCGCGCTGCGCTGGCCGGAGCGGGAGCTGGTCGACGTACCGGCCGAGCAGGTCTGGTACGAGCCGGCCAGGCCGCTGCGGGCCGAGGCGCCCGGGGGACAGGACGGCCGCCCGCTCGACCTCGATGACGTGCACGGCCGCAGGGTCGTCGAGACGCGGCACGCGGGCCGGGTGTCGGTCCGTGAGGAGAACGCGGCCGCGGCCCTGGAGGTCATGAGCCGCTTCGCGGTGGACCCGCGCCTGCTGCCGTACCTCCCGCCGACGATGGCGCCGACGGCGACCAGCCACGTCGAGGGCTACCTCGAACACCCCGCGGAGGCCTTCGCGCAGTACAAGGAGGACGGCGTCGAGCGGGTCGTGTGCGAGGAGAAGCACATGGGTTCGCGGGCGGTCGCCCTGGTGTGCCGGGACGCGGAGGTCGCGCGCAAGAGGTTCGGGGTGAACGGTCCTACAGGGTCGCTGTACACCCGTACCGGTCGGCCCTTCTTCGACGACGAGTCCGTGACGGAGACGATCCTGGAGAGCGTCCGGGGCGCCGTGACCGAGGCCGGGCTGTGGGCGGAACTGGAGACCGACTGGCTGCTGCTGGACGCCGAGCTGATGCCGTGGTCGCTGAAGGCGTCGGGTCTGCTGCGCTCGCAGTACGCGGCCGTCGGGGCCGCCTCCGGGGCGGTGTTCCCGGGCGCGCTCGCCGCGCTGGAGGGTGTGGCGGCGCGGGGCGTCGACGTGGCGGACCTGCTGGCACGCCAGCGCGAACGGGCCTCGGACGCCGCCGCGTTCACGGAGGCGTATCGCCGCTACTGCTGGACGACGGACGGCCTGGACGGCGTACGCCTGGCCCCCTTCCAGATCCTGGCGGTCCAGGGCCGCAGCCTCGCCGCGCTGCCGCACGACGAGCAGCTCGCGCTCCTCGACCGGATGGTGGAGCACGACGGCACGGGCCTGCTCCAGACCACCCGGCGCCTGTACGTCGACACCGGCGACCCGGAGTCGGTGCGGGCCGGTGTCGACTGGTGGCTGGAGATGACGGGCCGCGGCGGCGAGGGCATGGTCGTCAAGCCGCTGGGAGCGGTGGTCCGCAGCGAGGCGGGGCGCCTGGTCCAGCCCGGCATCAAGTGCCGGGGCCGCGAGTACCTGCGGATCATCTACGGCCCGGAGTACACCCGCCCGGACAACCTGGCCCGTCTGCGCAAGCGGTTCCTGAACCACAAGCGGTCGCTGGCGATCCGCGAGTACGCCCTGGGGCTGGAGGCCCTGGACCGGCTGGCGGAGGGCGAGCCGCTGTGGCGGGTGCACGAGGCGGTGTTCGGGGTGCTGGCACTGGAGTCGGAGCCGGTGGACCCGCGGCTGTGAGGGCCGGCCGACCAGGCTCGGCGCCACCGGGATGAAAGAAGGGGGTGGCAAGGAAGAAGAGGGTGGCGAGGAGGGGGTGAACGCGGCCTCCGATGGTCAGGATGGAGGCATGGGATTCCATGTCGACTCCGAGGCCGGGCGGCTGCGCCGCGTCATCCTGCACCGGCCGGATCTCGAGCTCAAGAGGCTCACCCCGAGCAACAAGGACGCGTTGCTTTTCGACGACGTGCTGTGGGTGCGCCGGGCGCGCGCCGAGCACGACGGGTTCGCCGACGTCCTGCGCGACCGCGGCGTCACCGTCCACCTCTTCGGCGACCTGCTCACCGAGGCCCTGGAGATCCCGGCGGCCAGGAGGCTGGTCCTGGACCGGGTCTTCGACGAGAAGGAGTACGGGGTGCTCGCCACCGACCACCTCCGTGCCGCCTTCGAGGGCCTGCCCTCCCGGGAGCTGGCCGAGGCCCTGGTCGGCGGCATGACCAAGCGGGAGTTCCTGGAGGGGCACCCCGAGCCGACCTCCGTGCGCTTCCACGTCATGGAGCTCGACGACTTCCTCCTCGCGCCCCTCCCCAATCACCTCTTCACCCGCGACACCTCCGCCTGGATCTACGACGGCGTCTCCGTCAACGCCATGCGCTGGCCCGCCCGCCACCGCGAGACCGTGCACTTCGAGGCGATCTACCGGCATCACCCGCTGTTTCGCGACGAAACGTTCCACTTCTGGTCCGAGGGGCAGGCCGACTACCCCTCCACCATCGAGGGCGGCGACGTCCTGGTGATCGGCAACGGCGCGGTTCTCATCGGGATGAGCGAGCGGACCACACCCCAGGCCGTCGAGATGCTCGCCCACAAGCTGTTCGCCGCCGGGTCGGCCCAGACGATCGTGGCCCTCGACATGCCCAAGCGGCGGGCCCTCATGCATCTCGACACCGTGATGACGATGGTCGACGGAGACGTCTTCACCCAGTACGCCGGGCTCGGCATGCTTCGCTCGTACACCATCGAACCGGGCGCCGGCGACAAGGAGCTCAAGGTCACCGACCATCCGCCGGAGCACATGCACCGCGCGATCGCCGCCGCCCTGGGGCTGAGCGAGATCCGCGTCCTGACCGCGACCCAGGACGTCCATGCGGCCGAACGCGAGCAGTGGGACGACGGGTGCAACGTCCTGGCCGTCGAGCCGGGCGTCGTCGTCGCCTATGAGCGCAACTCCACCACCAACACGCATCTGCGCAAGCAGGGCGTCGAGGTGATCGAGATTCCGGGCAGTGAGCTGGGTCGGGGGAGGGGCGGGCCGCGCTGTATGAGCTGTCCGGTGGAGCGGGCGCCCGTATAGAAATGCTGAAGGTCGTATAGACTTCCAAAGTCCCTGTACTCGCACCACTGGAGCGCCCCCATGGCGACTGTCCCGACCGCCCTCGCCGGCCGCCACTTCCTCAAGGAGCTCGACTTCACCGAGCAGGAGTTCCGCGGGCTGCTCGAACTGGCCGCCGAGTTGAAGGCCGCCAAGAAGGCCGGGGCGGAGACGCAGTACCTGCGAGGCAGGAACATCGCGCTGATCTTCGAGAAGACCTCGACGCGCACCCGTTGCGCGTTCGAGGTCGCGGCCGCCGATCAGGGCGCCTCGACGACGTACCTGGACCCCTCGGGTTCGCAGATCGGCCACAAGGAGTCCGTGAAGGACACCGCGCGCGTGCTGGGGCGGATGTACGACGGGATCGAGTACCGCGGGGACAGCCAGCAGAAGGTCGAGGAGCTGGCGCGGTACGCGGGCGTGCCCGTCTACAACGGCCTGACCGACGACTGGCACCCCACCCAGATGCTGGCCGACGTGCTCACCATGACCGAGCACAGCGGCAGGCCGCCCAAGGAGGTCGCCTTCGCCTACCTGGGCGACGCCCGCTTCAACATGGGCAACTCGTACCTGGTCACCGGCGCCCTGCTCGGCATGGACGTACGCATCGTCGCCCCGAAGACCTACTGGCCCGCCCAGGACGTCGTCGACCGGGCCAGGGAGCTCGCCGGGGCCGGCGGGGGGCGTATCACCCTCACCGAGGCGGTCGAGGAGGGCGTGGCGGGCGTCGACTTCGTCGTCACCGACGTCTGGGTCTCCATGGGGGAGCCCAGGGAGGTCTGGGACGAGCGGATCGCGGCCCTCGCCCCGTACGCCGTGACCATGGACGTCCTGCGCGCCACCGGGAACCCGGACGTCAAGTTCATGCACTGCCTGCCGGCCTTTCATGACCTCGGCACGAAGGTCGGGCGGGAGATCTTCGACAGACACGGGCTCGAGTCGCTGGAGGTGACCGACGAGGTGTTCGAGTCGGTGCACTCAGTGGTCTTCGACGAGGCGGAGAACCGGATGCACACGATCAAGGCCGTGCTGGTGGCGACGCTGGGCTGAGTTCCGGGATCACACCGGACGGCGTTGCGCCGGTACGACCGGCAGGCGGAACCACACGGCTTTGCCGGAGTGGGTCGGGCGATGGCCGCAGGACGAGCTGAGGGCGCGGATCAGCAGCAGACCGCGGCCGTGCTCCTGCCAGGGGTCGGGCTCAGCCAGGGTGGGCCGGGTCAGTTGGCCGGGCGGCGCCGGGTCCGGGTCGTGCACCTCCACCTGGCAGCCGGACGGCAGCAGCTCCACCACGAGCTCTATCGGGCCGTTGCCCGCCGTGTGCTCCACCGCGTTCGCCACCAGCTCCGCCGTGAGCAGCTCCGCGGTGTCGCTGTCGGCGGCGTGCTCCAGCTCGGCCAGCGCCGTACGGACCAGTGCGCGCGCTACGGGCACGGCCGCGGCGGTGTGCGGCAGCGCGATGCGCCAGGAGGCGGAGGCGGGTGAGCGATCGTGCAAGGCGGGTCCGTTCATGAGCAGGCTGTCCTGCTTTCAACCTGATGAATGGTACGGCGCCACCCGGCAGCGACGTCCGACGGGCACCGTTCGGGACCTTCGGCCCCGACTGCTGGGCGGCTTACCCGGGTGAACGGCCGGCCTCGCACGGCTGATCCCGCCGTTACGCGAGTGTCGACGAGCCGTGACGGATGTGACGGGGCCAGGTCACAACCCCGGGCGGCGCGAACCGGCCGACCTATCGCGCGCTCGTGACGACAGTCAAAGTTGGGTGATAGCTTCGAGGGTAGAGCTCGAAGGGCAGAGCTCGATGAGGCAGTGCCCGCCGTCCGCCCGAGGAGGCCGCACGTCATGAGTCCCTTCACCGGCTCCGCCGCCCGCACCTCCGACTGGGAGCATCTGCGGGTCGAGCACGCCGACGGGGTCGCCACCGTCACCCTCGCCCGCCCCGACAAACTCAACGCGCTCACCTTCGGCGCCTACGCCGACCTGCGCGATCTGCTCGCCGAGCTGTCCCGGGAGAGGGCGGTACGGGCCCTGGTGCTGGCCGGCGAGGGCCGCGGCTTCTGCTCCGGCGGCGACGTCGACGAGATCATCGGCGCCACCCTGTCCATGGACACCGCCCAGCTCCTCGACTTCAACCGGATGACCGGACAGGTCGTGCGAGCCGTACGGGAGTGCCCGTTCCCGGTGATCGCCGCGGTGCACGGGGTCGCGGCCGGGGCGGGTGCCGTCCTGGCCCTCGCGGCCGACTTCCGGGTCGCCGACCCCACCGCCCGCTTCGCCTTCCTCTTCACCCGCGTCGGCCTGTCCGGCGGCGACATGGGCGCGGCCTACCTGCTGCCGAGGGTCGTGGGCCTCGGCCACGCCACCCGCCTGCTCATGCTGGGCGAACCGGTCCGCGCCCCGGAGGCCGAGCGCATCGGCCTGATCAGCGAACTGACGCAGGAGGGACGCGCGGACGACACCGCACAGGCGCTGGCCCGCCGCCTGGCCGACGGCCCGGCCCTGGCGTACGCCCAGACGAAAGCCCTGCTGACGGCCGAGCTGGACATGCCGCTGGCAGCGGCAGTGGAGATGGACGCCTCGACCCAGGCCCTCCTGATGAACGGCGAGGACTACGCGGAGTTCCACGCGGCGTTCACCGAGAAGCGGCCTCCGAAATGGAGGGGACGGTGAGTGTGCTGAGCAAAGGGGCGCCGCCGAGGACGACCGGCCGGCCTCTACGCGTCGCGATCACCGGCGGTGGCCCCGGAGGGCTGTACGCGGCAGCGCTGCTGAAACGCCTCGATCCGACCCGCGAAGTCACCGTCTGGGAACGCAACGCCCCCGACGACACCTTCGGCTTCGGAGTCGTCCTCTCCGACGAAACCCTCGGCGGCATCGAACACGCCGACCCAGTCGTCTACGAGGCCCTGCACCAGCACTTCACCCGCTGGGACGACATCGACATCGTCCACCGCGACACCCGCCACACCTCAGGCGGCCACGGATTCGCCGCCCTCGGCAGAAGGCGGCTCCTGGAAATCCTGCACGACCGCTGCCGCGCCCTCGGTGTGGAACTCCGCTTCCGCACCGAGGCCCCGTGCGCCGCATGGCTGGCGGAGACATACGACCTCGTCATCGCCGCAGACGGTGTGCACAGCACCACCCGCGAGGCCCACGCCCATGTGTTCCGCCCCCATGTGGACGAGCACCACTGCCGCTACATCTGGCTGGCCGCCGACTTCGCCTTCGACGCCTTCCGCTTCGAGATCGCCGAGACCGAGCACGGCGTGATGCAACTGCACGGCTACCCCTACGCGGCAGACGCCTCCACCGTCATCGTCGAAATGCGCGAGGAGGTGTGGCGCGCGGCCGGATTCGACGAGCTCGACGAGCAGGAGTCGGTCGCACGCTGCGCCAAGATCTTCGCCGACGCGCTCGGCGGCCGCCCGCTCAAGTCCAACAAGTCGACCTGGACCACCTTCCGCACCGTCGTCAACGAACGCTGGTCGCACGACAACATCGTCCTGCTCGGCGACGCCGCCCACACCGCCCACTTCTCCATCGGCTCCGGCACCAAGCTCGCCGTCGAGGACGCCCTCGCGCTCGCCGCCTGCCTGGAGGAACAGTCCGACCTGGCCGACGCGTTGAGCGCCTACGAGGCCGAGCGCAAGCCCGTCGTCGCCTCCACGCAGCGCGCCGCCCGCGCCAGCCTGGAGTGGTTCGAGAACCTCGGGCTCTACCTCGACCAGCCGCCCCGCCAGTTCGCCTTCAACCTGCTCACCCGCAGCCGCCGCGTCACCCACGACAACCTGCGCCTGCGCGACGCCCGCTTCACCGAGGAGGTGGAGCGCGAGTTCGGCTGCCCGCCCGGCACGCCCCCGATGTTCACGCCGTTCCGGCTGCGCGGCCTGACCCTGCGCAACCGCGTCGTCGTGTCCCCCATGGACATGTACTCGGCCACGGACGGCGTTCCCGGCGACTTCCACCTCGTCCACCTCGGCGCCCGCGCTCTCGGCGGCGCCGGTCTGGTGATGACCGAGATGGTGTGCGTCAGCCCTGAGGGGCGGATCACGCCCGGCTGTGCCGGCCTCTACACCGGCAGACAGGCCGAGGCATGGAAGCGGATCGTTCAGTTCGTGCACACCCAGGCACCCGGTACCGCGCTAGGTGTGCAGCTGGGCCACAGCGGGCGCAAGGGCTCCACGAAGCTGATGTGGGAGGGCATCGACGAGCCCCTGGAGGACGGCAACTGGCCGCTCGTGGCCGCCTCCCCGATCCCCTACAAGCCCTGCAGCCAGACCCCGCGCGAGCTCACCCGCGCTCAACTCACCGACATCCGCGAGCAGTTCGCGGCCGCGGCCTGGCGGGCCGCCCGGGCCGGCTTCGACCTTCTCGAACTGCACTGCGCGCACGGCTACCTGCTCTCCGGCTTCCTCTCCCCGCTGACCAACCGCCGCACGGACGCCTACGGCGGCTCACTCGACAAACGGCTCCGCTTCCCGCTGGAGGTCTTCGACGCCGTACGCGGCGTATGGCCCGAGGAGCGGCCCATGACCGTGCGTATCTCCGCCACGGACTGGGCCGAGGGCGGCACCACCGCCGAGGACGCCGTCGACATCGCCCGCGCCTTCGCCGCGCACGGCGCCGACGCCATCGACGTGTCGACCGGACAGGTCGTGGCCGACGAGCGGCCGGAGTTCGGGCGGTCGTACCAGACGCCGTACGCGGACCGGATCCGGCACGCCACCGGCCTCCCGGTGATCGCGGTCGGCGCGATCTCCTCCTGGGACGACGTCAACTCCCTCATCCTGGCGGGGCGTACGGACCTGTGCGCCCTGGCCCGCCCACACCTCTACGACCCGCACTGGACCCTGCACGCGGCGGCCGAGCAGGGCTACGAGGGGCCGGGCGTCGTCTGGCCCGCCCCGTACCGCGCGGGCAGCCGCCGCCCTCAGACCGGCCGGACGGACGCTCCCAAGCCCAGGCTGAGCCTGGGAGCCGGCCTCCGTCCGGCGGCCGTTACGGAGTGACCGTGCTCGTTCGGGCCCTCCTTCACACTCGCGTCTTCACAGGGGCGCGGGATCACAGCCCCACGAACACGGCCCCCGCGTCCCGCAGGCGATCGTGCAGCCCCCGGAAGACGGCCGCCGAGCGCGCGCCCGGCCAGTCCTCGGGCAGCAGCCGGGCGGGCAGGCCGGGGTCGGCGTAGGGCAGATGGCGCCAGGAGTCCAGGGCGAGGAGGTAGTCGCGGTACGCCTCCTCGGGCGGGGTGTCCTCCCGTCGCTCCCAGGCGCGCAGCACGCGCGCGTGCCGGTCGAGGAACTCCTCGTGCTCCTTGGCGATCGCGGCCAGGTCCCACCAGCGGGCGACGGCCTCCGCGGTCGGCGTGAAACCGAGATGCTCACCGCGGAAGAAGTCGACGTACTCCTCCAGCCGCAGCCGTTGCAGGGTGTGCCGCGCCTCCTCGGAGAGCCGGGCCGGCGCGATCCACACGCCGGGGGCCGCCGTTCCGAAGCCGAGCCCGGCCAGCCGGGAGCGCAGCACATGCCGCTTCTGCCGCTCCGACTCCGGCACCGAGAACACCGCCAGCACCCAGCCCTCGTCCTCGGGCGGCACGGCGGCGTAGATGCGCCGGTCGCCGTCGTCGAGCAACTGGCGGGCGTCCGACGACAGTTCGTAGCCCGCCGCGCGCTGTGCCGTACGGGCCGGCAGCAGCAGCCCGCGCCGCTTCAGCCGGGACACCGACGAACGTACGGAGGGAGCGTCCACGCCGACCGCGGCCAGCAGTCTGATCAGCTCGGCGACCGGCACCGGGCCGGGCATGTGGCGGCCGTACGCGCCGTAGAGCGTGACGATGAGAGACCGTGGTGCATGCTGGTCGGACACGTTGATCATCTTAGGTCGTACGGATCACTCCGGGTCACCCGGCGGGTCACCACCCTCGCGCAGCCTGAACCTCTGCAGCTTGCCGGTCGCGGTGCGCGGCAGGGCGTCCAGGAACACGATCTCGCGCGGGCACTTGTACGGCGCCAGCTCGGCCTTGACGAACGCCCGCAGCGCCTCCGCGTCCCGGCGCGCACCCTCCCTGAGTACCGCGTATGCCACCACGACCTGTCCGCGTGCCTCGTCGGGCCGCCCCACCACGGCTGTCTCCAGCACGTCCGGATGGCGCAGCAGCGCCTCCTCGACCTCCGGACCCGCGATGTTGTAGCCGGCCGAGATGATCATGTCGTCCGCGCGGGCGACATAGCGGAAGTAGCCGTCACTCTCCCGGACGTAGGTGTCGCCGGTGATGTTCCAGCCGTGGCGCACGTACTCGCGCTGCCGGGGGTCGGCGAGATAGCGGCAGCCGACCGGCCCGCGCACCGCGAGCAGCCCCGGCTCGCCGTCCGGCTGCTCCCGGCCCTCGCCGTCGACCACGCGCGCGTGCCACCCCGGTACCGGCACTCCGGTCGTCCCGGGCCTGATGTGCTCGTCGGCCGCCGAGATGAAGATGTGCAGCAGCTCGGTGGCGCCGATGCCGTTGATGATGCGCAGCCCGGTCCGCTCGTGCCAGGCCCGCCAGGTGGCGGCGGGCAGGTTCTCACCCGCGGAGACACAGCGGCGCAGGGAGGAGATGTCGTGCGAGTCGAGCTCGTCGAGCATCGCGCGGTACGCCGTCGGCGCGGTGAACAGCACGGACACCCGGTGCTCGGCGATCGCGGGCAACAGCCGTCCGGGACCGGCCTGTTCGAGGAGCAGGGCGCTGGCGCCGACCCGCATCGGGAAGACGACGAGCCCGCCGAGCCCGAAGGTGAAGCCGAGCGGGGGACTGCCGGCGAACACATCGCCCACATGGGGGCGCAGCACATGTGCCGAGAAGGTGTCGGCGATCGCGAGCACATCCCGGTGGAAGTGCATACAGCCCTTGGGTCGTCCGGTGGTCCCTGAGGTGAAGGCGATGAGCGCGACGTCGTCGGCCGCGGTCTCGGCGGCGGGGTAGGGCGCGTCCGCCGCCGGGCGGCGCAGCAGGTCGTCGGGGGCGTCACCGCCGTACGTCGTGATCCGCAGCCCCGGGATCTCGGCCTTGGCGAGGTCGTCGACCGCCCGGACGTCGCACAGCGCGTGCCGCACCCGGGCCATCTCGCACATGGTCCGCAGTTCGTGCGGCCGCTGCTGGGCCAGCACGGTGACGGCGACCGCGCCGGCCTTCAGCACCGCCAGCCAGCAGGCGGCCAGCCAGGGCGTCGTCGGGCCCCTCAGCAGCACCCGGTTCCCGGGGACGACTCCGAGGTCGCCGGTGAGCAGATGGGCGATCCGGTCGACGCGGGCGCGCAGTGTGCCGTACGTCCATGTGGCGCCGGACGGGGTGTGGAACACGGGCCGCTCGTCGTCGTGGCCGTCCAGCAGTTCGGCGGCCGCGTTGAGCCGATCGGGGTAACGCAGCTGGGGAAGGTCGAAACGGAGCTCGGGCCACTGGTCGGGCGGTGGCAGGTGCTCGCGGGCGAAGGTGTCGACGTGCGCGGAGCGGTGCAGACCGGCCATGGCGGTTCGCCCCCTTGCCGTGTGGGCTGCCTCGTGGGCGTCGTGGTGGGCTCGCACAGGGAGCGTATCGTGTTGGTGACGGCAGTCAATGGGGCGCGATACCGTCGGGAGGGTCAGTCGAGGAGGTCCGTCGAGAGCGTCCGCCGCGGACGGCTCCGTAGGGAGGTCGGCAATGCCCGCATTCTCGCTCGATCCGCCGCAAACCGCATGGTGCGCCGAACTGCGCACCCTCGCCGCCGAACGACTGCGCCCGCTCGCGGAGAAGGGCGAACCCGGGCATGTGAACCGCGCCCTGGTCGCCGAACTCGGTCAACTGGGGCTGCTGGAACGGCTGTTCACCTCAGGGGCGGTCGACCTGTGCCTGATGCGGGAGTCCCTCGCCTACGCCTGCACGGAGGCGGAGACCGCGCTCGCCCTCCAGGGCCTCGGCGCCCATCCGGTCCACGCGCACGGCACCCCGGCCCAGCGCGAGCGCTGGCTGCCCCGGGTGGCGGAGGGCAGCGCCGTGGCGGCCTTCGCGCTGAGCGAGCCGGGGGCGGGGTCGGACGCGGCGGCGCTGGAACTGCGGGCGCGACCGGAGGCCGCCGGGACGACGGGTCCGCCGGCGGCATCCGGGAGTGCGCGATCGGTCGACGCCCCGGATGCCCAGCCTCGGGACGCGCGTCAGGTCGGCGCCCCACCGTACGCCCGGGCTGGCGGCGCGCGTGCTGCCGGCGCCCCGCACGCCGAGGCCGGGGGAGCCCGCGTCGCCGACTCGCCTCCCGCCGTGTCCGGCTCGCCGCCCGCTGTGCCCGGTCCGCCCTCCGCCGGGCCCGGCTCGTCTCCTGCCGCGCCCGGCGCGTCCGCCGTTCCCGCCGAGCCGGTCGCCCCGCTCGGCGCCGCCCGGGCCGGTGCTCCTCTCGCCGCGCACCCCGACGGTCCCGCCCGCTGGCGGCTCACCGGCGAGAAGTGCTGGATCTCCAACGCCCCCGAGGCCGACTTCTACACCGTCTTCGCCCGCACCACCCCCGGCGCCGGCGCCCGCGGAGTCACCGCCTTCCTGGTCCCCGCCGACCGCCCCGGCCTCACCGGAGCGGGCCTCGACATGCTGTCCCCGCACCCCATCGGCACCCTGACCTTCGGCGCCGTCCCCGTCACCGCCGACGACGTCCTGGGCGAACCCGACCGAGGCTTCCGCGTCGCGATGGGCACCCTCAACCTCTTCCGGCCCAGCGTCGGCGCCTTCGCCGTCGGCATGGCCCAGGCCGCCCTCGACGCGACCCTCGCCCACACCGCCCGACGGGACGCCTTCGGCGGCAAGTTGAAGGACCTCCAGACGGTCGCCCACCAGGTGGCGGAGATGGCCCTGCGCACGGAGGCGGCCCGGCTCATGGTGTACGCGGCGGCGACGGCGTACGACGACGGCGCCCCGGACGTCCCCAAGCGCGCCGCGATGGCCAAACTGCTCGCCACCGAGACCGCGCAGTACGTCGTCGACCAGGCCGTCCAACTGCACGGCGCCCGCGCCCTGCGCCGCGGCCACCTCCTGGAACACCTCTACCGCGAGGTCCGGGCGCCGCGCGTGTACGAGGGGGCGAGCGAGGTGCAACGCGGGATCATCGCCAAGGAGCTGTACGCGGAAGGGAAGGTCGCCCCGTGACCGCCGAGCGCATCAACCCGCCTGCCCTCTCCCCGCCCACGGGCTTCTCCCACGCGGTCCTCGCCACCGGCTCACGCGTCGTCTTCCTGGCCGGTCAGACCGCGCTCGACGCCGACGGCAAGGTGGTCGGTCGGACGCTGCCGGAGCAGTTCGAGCGGGCGTTGACGAATCTGCTCACCGCCCTGGCGGCGGCCGGCGGCACACCGGCCGACCTCGCGCGGGTCACCGTCTACGCCACGGACGTCGCCGCATACCGCGCCCACGTCGCCGAACTCGGTCGAACCTGGCGGCAGTTGGCCGGGCGGGACTATCCGGCGATGGCGGTCGTCGGGGTCGTACGCCTGTGGGACGAGCAGGCGATGGTCGAGCTCGACGGCTTCGCCGTCCTGCCGTAGGCCGTCCTGCCATCCATAGGCCGTCCTGCCATGGGCAGACCTGCTCAGGCGGCCATGGCGAGTTGCTCGGCCGGAACCCGGTGCGGTGCGACGACGCGGCCGTCCGGCAGCAGTTCGCCGCTGTCGTCGACTATGTCCATCAGCCTTGCGGGTGTCTTTGATGTCCAACTCGCTGCCATGAAAGGGCCTTTCGGTGCTACATGGACGGGTTCTGTTCGCCTGTCCATGTCGTTCTGGGGTGTGGTGTGTCGTTCGCAGTGCAGAGGCTGCGGTTGTCCGAGGACGGTCCGATCTCGTACACCGTGGTTGGGGACGACGGCTTGCCCGTCGGTGACGTGGAGGACTTCCTCGCGTACCTGACGGCGAGGGGTGCATCGCCGAACACGGTCCAGGGCTACGCCTACGACCTGCGCGACTTCTTCGTCTGGTTGGAACAGATGGGCTTGGACTTCCGGCGCTTGCGACTGGAGGTCGTCGCCCAGTTCTTCGACTGGCTGCGCCGCCCGAAGCCGGCCCGAGCGCCGGAGGTGTTCGTGCTGCCGGGTGTCGGCCAGGCGCTGGAGAACACCACGCTGCAGCGGAAGCGGGCCGCGCTCGCCTCGTTCTACCGGTTCCACGCCCGGCGGGATCACAGAGTGCCCGCTCTGCTGGGGAACTTGCTGGTCAGGCAGCCGACAGGCACCTACACGCCGATGCTGGCGCACACTCAGCGGGGAGGCGAGGTCGAGTACAGCCCGATCCGCATCCACGCCCACCGCAAGCCGCCGCGAACGCTGACCGAGGATGAGGTCCAGCGGCTGATGAGCGCCTGCAACAGGCGGCGGGACCAGTTCCTGATCGCGCTCCTGGACGACTCGGGACTGCGGATCAGCGAGGCTCTGGGCCTGCGGCACGCCGACTTGAACCTCCGCAAGGGCGAGGTGAGCGTCGTACCCCGCGAGAACAACGCCAACCGTGCCCGGGTCAAAGGCATGAAGGGGCGGATCGTCCCGGTGCGACCGGAGCTGTTCGACCGCTACGCCGCCTACATGGAGAGCGAGTACGGCACGCTGGACTGCGACTTCGTGTTCGCCAACCTCTTCCGCGCTCCGATCGGCTCCCCGATGACCCGGGCGAACGTCAACGAGCTGGTGGAACGCCTGCAGAAGCGGACCGGCATCGCGCACTTCTCGCCGCACGCCTGCCGGCACACCTACGCCACACGACTGTTGCGGGCCAAGGTGCCGATCGAGGTGGTGGCCGAACTCCTCGGTCACGCCAGCCCGCAAACCACGGCTGAGATCTACAGCCACCTCAATGTCGAGGATCATCGCCGGGTGCTCTTGTCGGCAGGAGTCATCAAGGACGGAGCTTCGGCTCGGTGAACACGCCCCACGCACGCCGAGGCTCCGCAGGGCTGCTGGCGAAGCTGATGGAGACGGTGCGTCCGGAGTTCCGGCCCGAGGTGTTCTGTCCGCCGCGCGACAGCCCGGTGTTCTTCCCCGGCGAGTGCCGCATCCCGTCCTGCCCGACGACGCTGACCATGGGCCGGCTGAAGCTGTGCCGCACCCACCATCACCGCTGGGTGGCCGCAGGACGCCCGGTCGACCTGGACGGCTGGGCCGCGGAGGAGGATGCCCGACTGCGGCAACGCAATCAGGTGTCGGCCTGCCTGGTCTCCGGGTGCAACCGGGCCAGGGCGAGCCACGGTCTGTGTCACCGGCACGCCTCGCGGTGGACCCATGCCGGACGGCCACCCCTTGAGGACTGGGTGGCGCGAACCCTCTACCACCCGCCGCGCAGACCGTGGGCCGCCGAGAGGACCTGCGAGTTTCCTGACTGCTCGCGATGGACCGACAGCACCGATGCCCCGCTGTGTCACACGCACCACAACCGCTGGTACAAGCACGGCCGCCCTGACCTCAACACCTGGTACGACGACCTCGCCCGCCGCGGCGACCCGAAGATCCGCCTGGGCCAGCTCAGCCCCGCACTCCGCTTGGAGTTCCAGTTCGGACTGCAACACCGTCTCGACGAGGGACTGCGCTTCACCCCCGCCCGCGACGTGCGCCGCGCGGTCACCTGGGCCTGCCAGGCGCCGGTCACCAGCCTCCTGGACTGGGACGAGACCAGATGGCGTGACTACGTCGCACCCGTCGGGCCCGGCGGAAAGCGCCACGGTCACAACGTGGTCGCCTTCCGCTTCATCGCGGACACCCGCTTCGCACTGGAGCACCTGCTCATCGCCGATGACCCGTGGGCCGACCAGTATCCGCGCGAGACCTGGGACCTGCGGCACTTCGCCCTGGCTGAGGGCGAGACACGCTACCTGCGCTTCGGCGGCATAGCTCAACCCTGGCTGCGCGAGCTGGCCAAACGATGGTGCCGCTGGCGCATCAGCACGAACATCAGCGTCAACACGGTCGCACAGAACCTCCGCTCCCTGACCCACCTCGCGGGGCATCTTCCGCAGAACGCCGAGCCGGCCGATCTGACCCGCCCCAGGATCGAGGCGTGGATCGCGGCCCTGGCCGTCGACTACCCGGACGTGTTCACCCGCCGGGCGGCGGTCAACTCGCTGGGCCGATTCCTCGCCGACGCCCGCGCCCACGACTGGCAACCGGACCTGCCCCGCGACGCCGTCGTCTACAACGACGCCCCGCCTCCGCCGCCGGCCAAGCCCCGCTGGATCTCCGAGCACCTGATGCGGCAGATGGAGAACCCCGCCAACCTGGCACTGATCGCCACCGACGATCTCCGGCTCATGGTCCCGCTGCTGATCTCCTGCGGTCTGCGCATGAAGGACGCCCGGCGTCTGCGGTTCGACTGCGTCACCCACGACGACACCGGCGCCCCCTACCTGACCTGGGTCAACCACAAGATCCACGGCCGCATCGCGTTCTTCCCGATCAGCCAGGCCCTGGCCGACGAGATCGCCGCACAACAACGACGCGTCCAGGCCCGCTTCCCCGCCGGAAGCCGCTTCCTGTTCCCCGGCTGGCAGGCCAACCTCAACGGCAGCAAACCCGTCTCGGACACCTGGTGCCGCCAGCACATGGAGAGCTGGCTGGAGCGCATCCGTCTCATCGACGAGCACGGCCGCCCCGCCCGGGTGACCTTCCACCAGTTCCGCCACACCCTCGGCACCCGGCTGATCAACGCCAACGTGCCGCAGCACATCGTCCAGCAACTGCTCGATCACATGTCGCCGCAGATGACGGCCATTTACGCCCGGTTGCACCAGAAGACCCTGCGCGAGCACTGGGAGAAGTCCCTCAAGGTCAACGCCGAGGGCGAACCCGTCACACTGCCCGTCGATCACCCCCTCGCCGACGCCACCTGGATGCGGCTGTCCCTGGTCCGCGCCAAGGTCAGCCTCCCCAACGGCTACTGCGGAGCCCCCATCCAGACCGACTGCGAATACGCCAACCCCTGTCTGGACTGCCGGTTCTTCATCACCACCGGCGACTTCCTCGACCAGCACCGACGACAGCGTGATGAGACCCACAAGCTCATCGGCGACGCCGAGAAGGCCGGGCTGTCGCGCATCGTCGAGAAGAACACCCGCACGCTCGGCAAGCTCGACACCATCATCGAAGCCCTGGAACAGGCCGGCCCGCAGCAGATCGTGGCCGGCGGAAAGGTGACCGATCTCGATGCCACCGGCTGACAACGCCCGCTTCCTCGTCGAAGCATCGAAGACACGCAGCAGGCAGGCACGCGAGCGCCCAGAAGAAGCCGTGAAGGCTGCCTCCCGACATGGAGAACGGCCCACTGTCGTCGGCATCGCGAACGCGGCCGGCGTCTCCCGGTCCTGGCTATACACGCAGACCGACCTCATCACCGCGATCAACCAGCTCCAGCAGCGAGCCCCGGCCCCACACCGCAGCCCCCGGCATGCGGCCAGCGACACCTCCCTGCAACGCAGGCTGGAGACCGCACTCGAACGCAACCGGCAACTCCGCGACCAGGTCGCCGAACTCACCCGGAAGCTGGAGGCCGCCCACGGTGAAATCCGCCGACTCCGCGTCGTGGCCGCCGTGCCATCGAGTGGTACCGCTGAGCTCCGCTGAATCTCCTGGCGCGTCGGCTCGGATACTCCATCGACCAGCACAGGTCGGGACGCCTGCAGCGGCTCCGTCTCCGCGGATAGGGTCATCGGCATGATTATTTGGCTGAACGGGACCTTCGGCGCCGGCAAGACGACCACCTCGAAGGAACTCACCGCGCTCCTTCCAGAGGCAAGAGTCTTCGACTCCGAGACCGTCGGCTACATGCTGCGACACGTCCTCAACTCCGTTCCCGTCAAGGACTTCCAGGACTGGCCGCCATGGCGCGGGCTGGTCGTGGAGACCGCGTCGCAGGTCCTCGACTTCGTCGGCGGAGTGCTCGTCATCCCTCAAACGGTGCTGGTCGAGCAGTACTGGCGAGAGATCCACGCCGGGTTGACGAAGGCCGACATTCCGGTGCGGCACTTCGTGTTGCACACCGATCCAGACACGCTGGTCCAACGAATCGAGAGTGACACGGTCGAAACCGGTTCTCGGCAGTGGCGCCTGGACCACGTCCCGCGCTACCAGGACGCCCTTACCTGGCTTCGGCGAGAAGCCGAAGTGATCGACACCACTCACCTTGCGCCCACCGAGATCGCGCAGACGATCGCTGCCAGCGTTTCCAGTTGAGCGACAGGAGACGATTCCATCGCCCCACATAGACATGTCCGTCTCGCAAACCACCTGTTCAGAGGCCATCAGAGCCCGCAGAGATCTACATAACGTCGAACACGATCGCGCCGTTGCAGAGCAGACTCCAGCCCTGCTCGGGGTGTGCGGCCACCACATGTGCGGCGGCACCGTCGGAGGAAGGGCACGAAGGCTGGTGGGAACACATGGCGTACCTCCACATAGGACGGACGAGCCGAATGGGTCGTCCATACGGGTAGACCATGCGCGTGCGGCGAACTCACCGGAACGGCCCGCGATGAACCGTGACAACACACGGACCAGCACGCGGACAACACGCGGACAACACGCTGACCGATCCACGAAGGTCGGCGCGGACTCGCCACCGAAGGGGTGACGGTCACGCCCGCGGGCGCACCCGCCGGGTACCAGTGGAAGGCCCCACTCCGCTCACCCGGGAGGTCATCCCATGCACATGCGCCGCGTTCTCGCCACGCGCCCCGCCCTCGCCACCGCCGCCTGCGCCGCCCTGATCCTGCTGGTCGCCGCGCCCTCGGCCCCCGCCGACTCCTCGGCTCCCGAGGACCTGAAGGAGACCGTGACCATCGACACCACGGCTCGTATGGCCGCGGACGGCATCGTCACCATCTCCGGCACCTACCGCTGCGTCGACAGCACGGGCCCCACGTTCGTGAGCTCCTCCATCGGACAGGAGTCCTCCACCGTCCGGTACGCCGTCGGCGGCACCATGGCCGTGTGCGACGGCAAGCAGCACCGCTGGGAGAACAAGAGCAAGCCCTCCCCGACCACCCTCAAGCACGGCAAGGCGGAGGTCGAGGCCACCATCGTGGAGCTGTACCCGGTGGGCGGACTGGGCGGCCTGCCCCTGCCCCGCTTCCACGCGCTGGAGAAGAAGGACATCACCCTGTCGAAGAAGTGACGGCACCCCACCGCGCCACGCGCACCGCGCCCCCCCCTCCGGGAGGGGTGCGGTGCCGTGCGGGCGGCGCATTCCTGAACGGCAACGCGGGCTTCTCGAGGGGCTCGCGGCCGGTGAAGATCCTGCGGCTTGGGCGCCGGGCGACCGGCGGTCGGCTCACACCCTGCGCGACCGTGGACTTCTGAACGTCAGGCGCGGTGGCGGGGAGGCACGCGCGGAGGCCACCGAAGCCAGCCGCCGTCGGGACTGCGCCTTCGGCGGCAAGTGCCGCGCGGCGTGGATCCACGAGGCGGAAAGCGCACTCCGATGCCTTGCAGCGCACGGCCCGTCGCTCGCGCGCGACGGGCGAAGGCGATGGAGTTGGTGGAGCGGCTGGTTGCCGAGGGGCCTGTCTACGAGGCCGTCAGCGAGGAGAAGTACGGGCCAATGCGGAGCCGCCCGTCGCAACGGGCGTCCTGACGCCCGTGTGACGCTCGGAGATTGCCGCCGACAGGCTTTGCCCTGCGGTCTTCTGATGATCTGCCAGGGCCGGGTTCCGCCTCCGGGTGGTGCCCGGCCTGTCGGCTTACGGGGACCTTCCCTCGCGGCAATACCGCCGTAACGCCCAGCATGTCTACTGCTGTGAAACGATGATTCGTATCAGTGGACGCCGCTGGGTGTCCCCTGGTGAGTAGGGAGGGCCCCATGACGACCGACCTGCAAACAGATGCACCCGATCTCGCCGAACTGGTTCGCGCCGACGGCGTCGAGTTCGTCCTCGCCGTCTTCGTCGACCTGACCGGCAAGCCCTGCGCCAAGCTCGTCCCGGCCCAGGCCGTCGAGGAACTGCGCGACGAGGGCGTCGGCTTCGCCGGGTACGCGGTCGGCGCGCTCGGCCAGCAGCCCAGCGATCCGGACGTCATCGCCCGCCCCGACGCCTCTTCGTACACGCCGATCCCCTTCGTGAAACCGGGCCTCGCCCTGGTGCACTGCGACCCGTACGTCGAGGGCAGGCAGTGGCCGTACGCGCCGCGCGTCATCCTCCGCAAACTTGTCGAGCGGGCCGCGGAGCAGGGGCTGTTGCTGTCCGTGGGCGCCGAGGTCGAGTACTTCCTGGTCAACCGGGACGAGCACGGGACACTCAGCGTCGCCGATGCCAGGGACACCGCCGCTCGACCCTGTTACGACGCCCGCGGCCTGACCCGGATGTACGACCACCTCACCGCCGTCTCCACCGCCATGAACAGCCTCGGCTGGGGCAACTACGCCAACGACCACGAGGACGGCAACGGCCAGTTCGAGCAGAACTTCCGGCACGCCGACGCCCTCACCACCGCCGACCGGGTCATCACCCTGAGGTATCTGGTGTCGGTCCTCGCCGAACAGCGTGGCATGACGGCGACCTTCATGCCGAAGCCGTTCACCGAGCGCACCGGCACCGGTATGCACCTGCACCTGTCGCTGTGGCGCGGGAGCGAGCCGACGTTCCCCGCCATGGACGATGCGCGCGGTCTCGGCCTGTCACCGCTCGCCTACTCCTTCGTCGCGGGGATCGTCGAGCATGCGCGGGCGCTGCAGGCCGTGATCGCGCCGACGGTCAACTCGTACAAGCGAACCGGCGCGGTCTCGACCCTGTCGGGCGCCACCTGGACGCCGCGGCTGGCGGGCTATGGCGGCAACGACCGCACGCACTTCGTCCGCGTCCCCGACGGCAACCGCGTCGAACTGCGCGGCGGAGACGGCGCCGCCAACCCCTACCTCGCCGCTGCCGCCGCCCTCGCGGCCGGACTCGACGGCATCGAGCGCGGCCTCGACCCGGGCGAACCCGGCGCGGCCGGCAAGGGCCCGGAACTCCCGCCGACCCTGCTGCACGCCGTCGAGGCGCTCCAGGCGGACGACGTGATCAGCGGCGCCCTGGACGCCGCCGGGAGCGGCGTGAGCCAGTACTTCGCGGACCTCAAGCGCGAGGAGTTCTTCGCATGGCACTCCACGGTGGGCGCGTGGGAGCTGGATCGCTACCTCACCGCTTTCTGACCCGTCCCCTCAAGCCGACAAGGAGAGCCGCATGTGCGGAATCGTCGGGCTCCATCTGCGCGAGCCCTCTCTCGAACCCAGGCTCGGCGAGTTGCTGACAGCGATGCTCGGCCAGGTCGTCGAACGCGGCCCGGACTCAGCGGGTGTCGCGGTCTACGGAGACCCCGATCTGTCCCCTCCGGGGCGCGCTGTCGTTTCCCTGCTGGGGGTCACGCCCACCGAGGTGGAAGCGGCTCTGCCGGGGGCCACCGCCACGGCCGCCGACGCCACCACCGTGATACAGGCCGACCTGCCCGTCGACAGCCTGCTGACCGCCGTGGCCGACGCGCTGCCCCACGCCACCGTCATCGGTTCCGGTACGGACATGGCCGTACTCAAGGGCGTCGGGCATCCCGTCGAGTTGGCGCGGTCCTTCGGGCTCGCCGGGGTGACCGGCTGGCAGGGCGTCGGCCACACCCGCATGGCGACCGAGTCCGCCGTCACGCCCGAGGGTGCGCACCCCTTCTCGGTCGGCCCGGGCCAGTGCCTGGTGCACAACGGATCGTTCGCCAACCACGCCACCGTCCGGCGTGAACTGCGCGCCAGGGGAGTCGAGTTCGACAGTGAGAACGACTCCGAGGTGGGAGCCCGATTCGTCGCCCACCAGCTCGCGCACGGCACTGACCTGGAGAAGGCCCTGCGGTTGCTGTGCGAACGCTTCGACGGCTTCTACACGCTGCTGGTCTCCACCGCGGACTCCTTCGCGGTCGTCCGCGACGCCATCGCCTGCAAGCCGGCCCTGGTCGCCGAGACCGACGCCTGGGTCGCGATGGCCTCCGAGTACCGGGCGCTGGACGTCCTGCCGGGCGTCGAGAACGCCCGCATCTTCGAACCCGAGCCGGAAGAGGTGTACATATGGCGACGCTGATCGACCTCGCACAGAGCCCGGTACGGGACCTCAACCAGGCCCTGCACACCACGGACGCCACCTCCTGGCGGATCCTCAACCCGCGCGGCGCGCACGCCGTGGCCTGCGGCATCCGCGAGGACCACACCGTCGACGTCGAGGGTCACGTCGGCTACTACTGCGCCGGAATGAACCAGCGCGCCACCGTCACGATCCACGGCAACGCGGGCACCGGGGTCGCCGAGAACATGATGTCCGGCACCGTCCGGGTGCGCGGCAACGCCTCCCAGTCCGCCGGCGCCACCGCCCACGGCGGCCTGCTGGTGATCGATGGCGACGCCGCCGCCCGCTGCGGGATCTCCATGAAGGGCGTGGACATCGTGGTCGGCGGCGGCGTCGGGCACATGAGCGCCTTCATGGGACAGGCCGGACGCCTGGTCGTGTGCGGCGACGCGGGCGACGCGCTCGGCGACTCCCTCTACGAGGCCCGCATCTACGTCCGCGGCACGGTCAAGTCCCTCGGCGCCGACTGTGTCGAGAAGGAGATGCGCGACGAACACCTCGCGGAACTGGCCGAGTTGCTCAAGGCCGCCGAGCGCGACGAGGACCCGGCCGGCTTCCGCCGCTACGGCTCGGCCCGGCAGCTGTATCACTTCAAGACCGACAACACGGCCGCGTATTAGCTCCGCTGGGAGGCCGTACTCGACTGCGGGCCGTCTGTGGCTGGTCGCGCAGTTCCCCGCGCCCCTGAAGGGGCGCTCCACCTCACCGGAATCCAGAGGAGTGAAACCTTGGAACCCGCATCCCAGGGCATGCGCGAGTCGGCCACCTTCGACCGTGCCACCATCCACGCCATCCAGCGCGCCGCCGAGACCGGCATCTACGACATCCGCGGCTGGGGCGCCAAGCGCAGGCTCCCGCACTTCGACGACCTGCTGCTGCTCGGCGCCTCCATGTCCCGCTATCCGCTGGAGGGTTACCGCGAGCGCTGCGACACCGATGTCGCCCTCGGCACCCGGCACGCGAAGAACCCGCTGCGCCTGGCCACCCCGGTCACGATCGCGGGGATGAGCTTCGGCGCCCTGTCCGCCCAGGCGAAGGAGGCCCTGGGCAGGGGGGCGTCGGAGGCGGGCACGTCCACGACGACCGGCGACGGCGGGATGACCCCCGAGGAGCGCGGCCACTCCAAGCACCTCGTGTACCAGTACCTGCCGTCCCGGTACGGCATGAACCCCGACGACCTGCGCGCCGCCGACGCCATCGAGGTCGTCCTCGGCCAGGGCGCCAAGCCGGGCGGCGGGGGCATGCTGCTCGGCCAGAAGATCACCGAACGGGTTGCCGGAATGCGGACGCTGCCCGTCGGTATCGACCAGCGCAGTGCCTGCCGCCACCCCGACTGGACCGGCCCCGACGACCTCGCGATCAAGATCCTCGAACTGCGCGAGATCACCGACTGGGAGAAGCCCGTCTATGTGAAGGTGGGCGCGACCCGCACGTACTACGACGTGAAACTGGCCGTACACGCGGGCGCCGACGTCGTGGTGGTCGACGGCATGCAGGGCGGTACGGCAGCCACCCAGGACGTCTTCATCGAGCACGTCGGCATCCCCACCCTGGCCGCGCTGCCCCAGGCGGTGCGCGCCCTGCAGGAGCTGGGAGTCCACCGCGAGGTGCAGCTGATCGTCTCCGGCGGAATCCGAAACGGCGCCGACCTGGCCAAGGCCCTGGCGCTCGGAGCGGACGCGGTCGCGATCGGTACGGCCGCGCTGATCGCGCTGGGCGACAACCACCCCAGGTACGACGCCGAGTACCGCGAACTCGGCTCCGCCGCCGGATACTTCGACGACTACCAGGACGGCCGCGACCCGGCCGGCATCTCCACCCAGGACGAGGAACTGGCCGCGCGCCTCGATCCCGTGGAGGGCGGCCGACGGCTCGCGAACTTCCTGCGCGTGATGACCATGGAGGCGCAGACCCTGGCCCGCGCCTGCGGCAAGGCCCACCTCCACCACCTGGAGCCCGAGGACCTGGTCGCGCTCACCATCGAGTCCGCCGCCATGGCCCGGGTCCCCCTCGCGGGCACCGACTGGATCCCGGGGGCCGGCCTGTGATCGCCGTGGTCGGCGCCGGGCTCATGGGCGCGGCCACCGCCTGGCAGCTCGCCAGGCGGGGCCATGAGGTCACGCTGATCGAGGCGTACGACATCGGCCACCAGCACGGGAGCTCGCACGGCAGCTCCCGGATCTTCCGACGAGCGTACGCCGACCCCTTCTATGCACGACTCACCGGGCGAGCGTACGAGCAGTGGCGGGAGCTGGAACGCGATGCCTCGACTCCCTTGCTCCGGATGACCGGTGGCCTCGACCTCGGTCCGGACCGCGATGCGGCGCGTCTGGCCGATGTGCTGGCGGCGGCCGGGGCGCCGTACGAACTCCTCGGGCCCGAGGCCGCCACCGAGCGCTGGCCCCACATCCGCTTCACCGGCCCGGCGCTGTACCACCCCGACGCCGGCGTGGTCGACGCCGACGCCACGGTCGCCGCCTGCGTGCGCCGGGCCACCGAGCTCGGCGCCGAGGTGGTCACCGGACGTCGGGTCGAGGGCATCGACGTACGGGGGAAGGCGCGGGTGCGCACGGACGACGGCCGGGAGATCACCGCCAACACGGTCGTGGTCGCCGCCGGCCCCTGGCTGCCCGGCCTCGAACTGCCCGTTGCCCTACCGCCGTTGACCGTGACCCAGCAGCAGGTCTTCCACTTCCGGCAACGGGACCCGGACCTGTCGTGGCCGGTCCTGATATCCAAGGACGCCACGATGCAGGTCTTCGGACTCCCGTCAGGCACCGATGGCGGGCCGCTGCCCGCGGTCAAGGTCGCCGAGCACGACCGCGGCACCCCGACCACCGCCCGCACCCGCAGCGGTGTTGTCGACGGGGCGTCACGTGCGCGGATCGGCGACTTCGTACGAGACCGTCTGCCCGGCCTCGACCCGGACCCGGTCGCCGAGGCCACCTGCCTCTACACCACCACCTCCGACGAGGACTTCATCCTCGACCGCCGAGGCCCCCTCGTGATCGTCTCCCCGTGCTCCGGCCACGGCGCCAAGTTCACCCCGCTCATCGGGGCGTTGGCCGCCGACCTGGCCACGGGCCGGACCGAGCCGCATCCCCGCTTCCGGCTGGATCGCACAGCCCGGGGCGCGGCCGAAACCCGTCCTTAATTCTGCGCGTGAGCGTCCCGTAACCCACCCCTTGTCTACTGCGAGGAAACACCGTTTCCTTCTGCTGGATATTCCGTGGAGCGTGCGCATGGACACCGGAAGTACCGCATGGATGCTCGCCAGCACGGCCCTCGTCTGTCTGATGGTGCCGGGGCTGGCCCTCTTCTACGGCGGCATGGTCGCCGCCAAGAGCGTCCTCAACATGATCATGATGACCTTCGGAGCCGTCGCCCTGGTCGGCTGCGTCTGGGTCGTCTACGGCTTCTCGGCCGCGTTCGGAAACTCCCTCGGCGGCGCCGGCCTGCTCGGTGACGTCACCGAGTACCCCGGCCTGAGCGGCGTGATGAAGGACGACCCGAAGGCGGTCATCCCGCTCTCCGTCTTCGCCGCCTTCCAGGCCCTGTTCGCGGCCCTGACCGCCGCTCTGATCTGCGGGGCCATCTCGAACCGCATCAAGTTCGGCGCCTGGATGGCCTTCACCGGAATCTGGGTGACCCTGGTCTATCTGCCGGTCGCCCACTGGGTGTTCGCCTTCGACGGCAAGGGCGTCGTGGGCGGTTGGATCGTCAACGAGCTCGGCGCGATCGACTTCGCCGGCGGTACGGCCGTCCACATCAACTCCGGCGCCGCGGCTCTGGCGGTGATCCTCGTCCTCGGCCGCCGGATGGGCTGGAAGAAGGACGGCGGCACGGAACGCCCCCACAACCTCCCCCTGGTCATGCTCGGCGCGGGCCTGCTCTGGTTCGGCTGGTTCGGCTTCAACGGCGGCTCCGCACTCACCTCGTCCAACGCCGCCTCCGTCGTCGTCCTCAACACCTTCACAGCCACCTGCTCCGCGATGCTCGGCTGGCTCCTCGTGGAGAAGCTCCGCGACGGCCATGCCACCAGCCTGGGCGCCGCTTCCGGCGCGATCGCCGGCCTCGTCGCCATCACCCCGGCCTGCGGCGCGGTCTCCCCGGTCGGCGCGCTGGTGCTGGGCGGTGTCGGCGGCGCGGTCTGCGCGCTCGCCGTCGGCCTGAAGTACAGGTTCGGCTACGACGACTCCCTCGACGTGGTCGGCATCCACCTCGTCGGCGGCATCACGGGAACCCTGTTGGTCGGCCTCCTGGCCACCGCGGACGCCCCCAACGGCGTCGACGGTCTCCTCTACGGCGGCGGTCTCTCCCTGCTCGGTAAGCAGGCCGTGGGTGCCTTCGCCGTCCTGCTGTACTCCTTCGTCGTCACCTGGCTCATCGCCAAGGCGCTGGACAGGACGATGGGCCTGCGGGTCCGGCCCGAGGTCGAGGAGGGCGGCGTCGACGTCCACCTGCACGCGGAGAGTGCCTACGACCTGCTCCACCCCACGCCCGCCGTCCCGGCGCCCGCCCCCGCGCAACCGGTGGGCTGAACAGATCCCCGCGGACGGCTGTTCGATCAGTGACCATGAGCGTGGGTGCGGACGGTGACGGCTGCCGTCCGCATCGCCTCGCCCGCATGCCAGCGGAGGAACGGGGGACAGCTGCCCCGCGCCGGGCGCGCGCGACCCAATTGAGCCGGTGCCGTCACGGCAGAATGGCCAGCATGACGACTGATCCCGATTCCCCCGACCTCCAGGCCCGGGCTGCCGCGCTGCCCGACCGGGAGGTCGACCCCGGCGAGGCGGCGCAGGCGCTGGAGCTCGAAGTCGTCATCGGTCGGCAGGTCAGGGAGTACCGAACGGCAGCAGGCCTGTCGATCGCCGAGACGGCGGCCAGGGTCGGCATTTCCAAGGCCATGCTCTCCAAGATCGAGAATGCGCAGACGTCCTGCAGCCTCACCACGCTCGGCCGTCTCGCCACCGGCCTGGGCATCCCCGTCACCGCGCTGTTCCGCGGGGTCGACGCCGACCGCGAGGCCGTCTTCGTCCCCGCCGGGCAGGGCGCCCGCATCGTGCGCCGAGGTAGCCGGGTCGGCCATCTCTACGAGTTGCTCGGCGCGCTCCGCGGACCCCACAAACGGATGGAAGCCGTCCTGGTGACCCTCACCGAACAGAGCGAGGTGTTCCCCCTCTTCCAGCACCCCGGAACCGAATTGCTGTACATGCTGGAGGGCGAGATGGTCTACGGCCACGGCGAGGCCAGCTACACCATGCGCCCCGGCGACGCGCTCCAACTCGACGGCGAGGGACCCCACGGCCCTCAGGAGCTGGTGACCCTGCCCATCCGCTTCCTGTCCGTCACCGCGTTCGGGGACCATGCTCGGGACTAGGCTCCACTGCCGGTCTGCGCACAGCACTGGTGGACTTGCGAGTGGGCTGGCGAACAATCGCAGACCGGCCCTGTGCTGCGAGCATTTCTTGCGTCTGGGCGGCCTGAGCGGCGCTTGGGCCGTGTCCTACGTCAGGAGCCCGCCGCAGGCGCAAAGTCCCAGAGAAGTCCCACGGATGCCGCCACACCCCTTCCTGACCCGCTTCATCCAGGTCAGACGGGGTGCGGCGGCATTCGCATATCAAATGTCCCGGAAAATCTCGATCTGCGCCCCGATGGAGTTCAGACGCTCGGCGAGGTCCTCGTAACCGCGGTTGATGACATAGACGTTGCGCAGCACGGACGTGCCCTCCGCCGCCATCATCGCCAGCAGGACGACCACGGCCGGCCGCAGCGCGGGCGGGCACATCATCTCGGCCGCGCGCCAGCGGGTCGGGCCCTCGACCAGCACGCGGTGCGGGTCCAGCAACTGCAGCCGGCCGCCGAGGCGGTTGAGGTCGGTCAGGTAGATCGCCCGGTTGTCGTAGACCCAGTCGTGGATCAGGGTCTTGCCCTGCGCGGAGGCCGCGATGGCCGCGAAGAACGGGACGTTGTCGATGTTCAGGCCCGGGAACGGCATCGGGTGGATCTTGTCGATCGGCGCCTCCAGCTTGGAGGGCCGGACGGTCAGGTCCACCAGCCGCGTACGGCCGTTGTCGGCGACGTACTCGGGCGTACGGTCGTGGTCGAGGCCCATCTCCTCCAGGACCGCCAGCTCGATCTCCAGGAACTCGATCGGCACCCGGCACACCGTCAGCTCCGACTCGGTGACGACGGCGGCGGCCAGCAGGCTCATCGCCTCGACCGGGTCCTCGGACGGCGAGTAGTCGACGTCGGCGTCGATGGTCGGCACGCCGTGCACGGTGAGCGTGGTGGTCCCGATGCCCTCGACCCGGACGCCGAGCGCCTCCAGGAAGAAGCACAGGTCCTGGACCATGTAGTTGGAGGAGGCGTTGCGGATGACCGTGACGCCGTCGTGCCGCGCGGCGGCCAGCAGCGCGTTCTCGGTCACCGTGTCGCCGCGCTCGGTCAGCACGATCGGACGGTCGGGGCGGACCGAGCGGTCGACCGTGGCGTGGTAGTGGCCCTCGGTCGCCGCGACGTCCAGGCCGAACCGGCGCAGCGCGATCATGTGCGGCTCGATGGTCCGCGTGCCGAGGTCGCAGCCGCCGGCGTACGGCAGCTTGAAGCGGTCCATCCGGTGCAGGAGCGGGCCGAGGAACATGATGATGGACCGCGTGCGTACGGCGGCCTCCGCGTCGATGGCCGCCATGTCCAGCTCGGCCGGCGGCACGATTTCCAGGTCGACGCCGTCGTTGATCCAACGGGTGCGCACACCGATGGAGTTGAGCACCTCCAGGAGGCGGTAGACCTCCTCGATACGGGCGACGCGGCGCAGCAGCGTGCGCCCCTTGTTGAGCAACGAGGCGCACAGCAGGGCCACACAGGCGTTCTTGCTGGTCTTGACGTCGATCGAACCGGACAGTCGACGCCCGCCGACGACCCTCAGATGCATCGGCCCGGCGTACCCGAGGGACACGATCTCGCTGTCCAGGGCTTCACCGATTCGGGCGATCATCTCAAGGCTGATGTTCTGGTTGCCGCGCTCGATGCGGTTCACGGCGCTCTGGGAGGTGCCGAGCGCCTCGGCCAGCTGCGTCTGTGTCCAGCCACGGTGTTGCCGGGCGTCACGGATGAGCTTGCCGATGCGTACGAGGTAGTCGTCTGCCATGAGGTTGAGGTTATCTCAGATATGAGATGGCACATCCCGAGGGGGCCATTCGGGTGACGGACCGTCAATGTCGCCTGGCGTTACGGGTTCGACGCCACCCGAAAGGTCCGGGCAAATCCACCGATGTCGTATGACGTCCGGTGCTGCTGTAGGTGTGGCGCGGTCCCTTCCTGCCGCCGGTGGTCAGGGACCAGGAGCGCCGGTTGATGTTCAGGCGCACTCCGGGCAGGATCCGGAAACTCTTGCGGAATGTGAGGGGCATGGACGCCTCCCGATGGGGTCGTGTACGTACCCCTCGGTTACCCCGGCTTGGCGAACTGATGGCACGAGGGGAAGCCGGAAGACGTGCGGGGAAAGCCGGAAGACGTGCGGGGAAAGCCGGAAGGCCGGCTCGGCGCCCTCGGCGCCCAGCCGGCCTTCCGGTGGTGGTGGTCCGTCCCCTCGTCCGCGGTCAGTCCGTGCCGGACTCCATCGCGGCGCGGTCCAGCAGCGCGTCCTCCGCGGAGACCTCGCCGCGGGAGGCGATGGCCTCGGCGCCGCCCTCCGGCAGCTCCGGCATGGTGCCGATCAGCCCGGTCGCGGCCGCCTGGGAGGCGCCGATGGTGGGGCTGCCGGTGCCGATCAGGCCGAGGCCGGCGTACTGCTCCAGCTTGGCGCGGGAGTCGGCGATGTCGAGGTTGCGCATGGTGAGCTGGCCGATCCGGTCGACCGGGCCGAACGCCGAGTCCTCGGTGCGCTCCATGGACAGCTTGTCCGGGTGGTAGCTGAACGCCGGGCCCGTGGTGTCGAGGATCGAGTAGTCCTCGCCGCGCCGCAGTCGCAGGGTCACCTCTCCGGTGACGGCGGCGCCGACCCAGCGCTGGAGCGACTCGCGGATCATCAGCGCCTGCGGGTCCAGCCAGCGGCCCTCGTACATGAGGCGACCCAGGCGCCGGCCCTCGTTGTGGTACTGGGCGAGGGTGTCCTCGTTGTGGATGGCGTTGACCAGGCGCTCGTACGCCGCGTGCAGCAGGGCCATGCCGGGCGCCTCGTAGATGCCGCGGCTCTTGGCCTCGATGATCCGGTTCTCGATCTGGTCCGACATGCCGAGGCCGTGCCGGCCGCCGATGGCGTTGGCCTCCATGACCAGGTCGACGGCGGAGGCGAACTCCTTGCCGTTGATCGTCACCGGGCGGCCCTGCTCGAAGCCGATCGTCACGTCCTCGGTGGCGATGTCGACCTCGGGGTCCCAGAACCGCACGCCCATGATGGGCTCGACGGTCTCGATGCCGGTGTCCAGGTGCTCCAGCGTCTTGGCCTCGTGGGTGGCGCCCCAGATGTTGGCGTCGGTGGAGTACGCCTTCTCGGTCGAGTCCCGGTAGGGCAGGTCGTGGGCGACCAGCCACTCCGACATCTCCTTGCGGCCGCCGAGCTCGGTCACGAACTTCGCGTCCAGCCACGGCTTGTAGATCCGCAGGTTCGGGTTGGCGAGCAGGCCGTAGCGGTAGAACCGCTCGATGTCGTTGCCCTTGAAGGTGGAGCCGTCGCCCCAGATCTGGACGTTGTCCTCCAGCATCGCCCGCACCAGCAGCGTGCCGGTGACGGCACGGCCCAGCGGCGTGGTGTTGAAGTACGCCCGCCCGCCGGAACGGATGTGGAACGCGCCGCACGTCAGCGCGGCCAGGCCCTCCTCGACCAGCGCCGCCCGGCAGTCGACCAGGCGCGCGACCTCGGCGCCGTAGGTCTTGGCGCGGCCGGGCACCGAGGCGATGTCGGGCTCGTCGTACTGGCCGATGTCGGCGGTGTAGGTGCACGGGACGGCGCCCTTGTCGCGCATCCAGGCGACCGCGACCGAGGTGTCGAGGCCGCCCGAGAAGGCGATGCCGACGCGCTCGCCGGTGGGGAGGGAGGTGAGGACCTTGGACATAGGAAGAGTATGCATGATCCCGCATGATCATGCAAAGGGCTTGCGTGAGAGCGCGCGATCCCGGTCGGGGGCGCACGGAAAGAGGCGGGGGAAAGGCGTGCCGAAAGAGGGGATTCCGGTGGTGGATCCGCGCGATTCCTGTGGCGGGCGCAGGGGTGGCGGGCCGGATGTGTGGAATGTCGCGAGCGGGTGTGGGCAACGACACGGCCGAATGGCGCGCGACGACGAGGCCGGGCATGACCATCCCGGCCCCATGTACTAGAGTTATCTCGACATCGAGATATCTGCCGAGGCGCACCGCAGTCGCCACTCCAGTAAGGCATGCCTAACTTAGCCTTACCTTAGCGGATCGGCCAAGACGGCGTGGCGGCAGGATGCGGTGGTAAGCGCACAAAAATGAAGGAGACTGTCGTGTCGGCGAACAGCTTCGACGCCCGCAGCACGCTGCAGGTGGGCGACGAGTCGTACGAGATCTTCCGGCTGGACAAGGTCGAGGGCTCCGCGCGCCTCCCCTACAGCCTGAAGGTGCTGCTGGAGAACCTCCTCCGCACCGAGGACGGCGCGAACATCACCGCCGACCACATCCGCGCCCTCGGCAACTGGGACTCGCAGGCCCAGCCGTCGCAGGAGATCCAGTTCACGCCGGCCCGTGTGATCATGCAGGACTTCACCGGCGTGCCCTGTGTCGTCGACCTCGCCACCATGCGTGAGGCCGTCAAGGAGCTCGGCGGCGACCCGGCGAAGGTCAACCCGCTCTCCCCGGCCGAGTTGGTCATCGACCACTCCGTCATCGCCGACAAGTTCGGCACCAACGACGCGTTCGCGCAGAACGTCGAGCTGGAGTACGGCCGCAACAAGGAGCGCTACCAGTTCCTGCGCTGGGGCCAGACCGCCTTCGACGACTTCAAGGTCGTCCCGCCCGGCACCGGCATCGTCCACCAGGTGAACATCGAGCACCTGGCCCGCACGGTGATGGTGCGTAACGGCCAGGCCTACCCCGACACCCTCGTCGGCACCGACTCGCACACCACCATGGTCAACGGCCTCGGTGTGCTGGGCTGGGGCGTCGGCGGCATCGAGGCCGAGGCCGCGATGCTCGGCCAGCCGGTCTCGATGCTCATCCCGCGCGTCGTCGGCTTCAAGCTCACCGGCGAGCTGCCCACCGGCACCACCGCCACCGACCTCGTGCTGACCATCACCGAGATGCTCCGCAAGCACGGCGTCGTCGGCAAGTTCGTCGAGTTCTACGGCGAGGGCGTGGCCGCCACCTCGCTCGCCAACCGCGCCACCATCGGCAACATGTCGCCGGAGTTCGGCTCGACCGCCGCGATCTTCCCGATCGACGACGAGACCATCAAGTACCTCAAGCTGACCGGCCGCTCCGAGCAGCAGCTCGCGCTCGTCGAGGCGTACGCCAAGGAGCAGGGCCTCTGGCTGGACCCGGCCGCCGAGCCGGACTTCTCCGAGAAGCTCGAGCTGGACCTGTCCACGGTCGTCCCGTCCATCGCCGGTCCGAAGCGCCCGCAGGACCGCATCGTCCTCGCGAACGCCGCCGAGCAGTTCAAGCAGGACGTCCGCAACTACGTCGACAGCGTGGACGAGGCGGGCCAGGAGTCCTTCCCGGCCTCCGACGCTCCGGCCGTCGCCCCGAACGGCGCCCCGTCCAACCCGGTCACCGTGACCGCCCCCGACGGCTCGACGTACCAGATCGACCACGGTGCCGTGACGGTCGCCGCCATCACCTCCTGCACCAACACCTCCAACCCGTACGTCATGGTCGCCGCCGCGCTCGTCGCGAAGAAGGCCGTGGAGAAGGGCCTGACCCGCAAGCCGTGGGTCAAGACCACCCTCGCCCCGGGTTCCAAGGTCGTCACCGACTACTTCGACAAGGCGGGCCTGACCCCGTACCTCGACAAGGTCGGCTTCAACCTGGTCGGTTACGGCTGCACCACCTGCATCGGCAACTCCGGCCCGCTGCCGGAGGAGGTCTCCAAGGCCGTCAACGACCACGACCTCGCGGTCACCTCGGTCCTGTCCGGCAACCGGAACTTCGAGGGCCGTATCAACCCCGACGTCAAGATGAACTACCTGGCGTCCCCGCCGCTGGTCGTCGCGTACGCCATCGCCGGCTCGATGAAGGTGGACATCACCAAGGACGCCCTCGGCACGGACCAGGAGGGCAAGCCGGTCTACCTGTCCGACATCTGGCCCTCCGAGGCCGAGGTCAACGACGTCGTCGCGAACGCCATCGGCGAGGACATGTTCAGCAAGTCCTACTCCGACGTCTTCGCCGGTGACGCCCAGTGGCAGGCGCTGCCGATCCCGACCGGCAACACCTTCGAGTGGGACCCGCAGTCCACGTACGTCCGCAAGCCCCCGTACTTCGAGGGCATGACGATGGAGACCACCCCGGTCTCCGACATCACCGGCGCGCGCGTGCTCGCCAAGCTGGGCGACTCGGTCACCACCGACCACATCTCCCCGGCCGGTGCGATCAAGGCCGACACCCCGGCCGGCAAGTACCTCACCGAGCACGGTGTGGAGCGTCGTGACTTCAACTCCTACGGCTCCCGCCGTGGCAACCACGAGGTCATGATCCGCGGTACGTTCGCCAACATCCGCCTGCGCAACCAGATCGCGCCGGGGACGGAGGGTGGCTACACCCGCGACTTCACCCAGGAAGGCGGGCCCGTCTCCTTCATCTACGACGCCTCCCGCAACTACATCGAGCAGGGCATCCCGCTCGTCGTCCTCGCGGGCAAGGAGTACGGCTCCGGCTCGTCCCGTGACTGGGCGGCCAAGGGCACCGCGCTGCTCGGCGTCAAGGCCGTCATCGCCGAGTCCTACGAGCGCATCCACCGCTCGAACCTCATCGGCATGGGTGTCCTGCCGCTGCAGTTCCCGGAGGGTGCTTCCGCCGAGTCCCTCGGCCTGACCGGCGAGGAGACCTTCTCCATCACCGGCGTCGAGGAGCTCAACAACGGCACCACCCCGCGCACGGTGAAGGTCACCACCGACACGGGCGTCGAGTTCGACGCGGTCGTCCGCATCGACACCCCCGGTGAGGCCGACTACTACCGCAACGGCGGCATCATGCAGTACGTGCTGCGCAGCCTGATCCGCAAGTAAGCGGTACGGCGCGGCAGTCGACGCCGTGAAGGGCCGCATCCCCGGCGACGGGGGTGCGGCCCTTCGGCGTCCCGGCGGCGGACCGACCGCGCGGTAGCGGCGGTGCGCCGCCGCGCTTTCCAACCGCGCACCGCGCTTTACAACCGCGCCCCACAGCGCTACTTTCCGAATCAGGTGGTGGTGGGAGCGCTCCCATGGTGGACCGGAACCCGCCCCGGACCGCTCCCGCCCCACGCTCCCGCACGCGCGCGCCGCATCCATGGCGTGCCTGCGGCACGACCGCACCCGCATGCGCAGGTATGCGCACGGCCCGTACCTGAAGGAACGGACTCTAATGTCATGATCCTGACAAAAATGGAGCCGAGTGCACCTTCGGCTCGCCGATTAACTCTTCCCACCCGTGTCAGAGCCCTCTTCCTCGTCCTGGTCTCCCTGCTCGCGACCATCCCGGCGGTCGCCCTCGTGGTGAGTGCCGGCGGTGAGGCGGAGGCCCACGGCACTCCCATGAAACCGGGCAGCCGCACCTTCCTGTGCTGGCAGGACGGCCTCACCGACACCGGTGAGATCAAGCCGGTCAACCCGGCGTGCAGGGCGGCCCAACAGGTCAGCGGCACCACGCCGTTCTACAACTGGTTCTCGGTGCTCCGCTCCGACGGCGCCGGCCGCACCCGCGGCTTCGTGCCCGACGGCGAGCTGTGCAGCGGCGGCAACACCAACTTCACCGGCTTCAACACGCCCAGCAAGGACTGGCCGCTCACCCACCTCACCTCGGGCGCGACCGTCGACTTCTCCTACAACGCCTGGGCCGCGCACCCGGGTTGGTTCTACGTCTACATCACCAAGGACGGCTTCGACCCGACCCGGACCCTCACCTGGGACGACATGGAGGAGCGGCCCTTCCTCTCCGTCGACCACCCGCCGCTCAACGGCTCCCCGGGCACGGTCGAGGCCAACTACTCCTGGACAGGAAAGCTTCCTGACAACAAGTCGGGCCGCCACATCATCTACATGGTCTGGCAGCGCTCCGACAGTCAGGAAACCTTCTACTCCTGCTCCGACGTCGTCTTCGACGGCGGCAACGGCGAGGTGACCGGCATCAAGGAGCCCGGCAACCCCACCGACCCGGTGCCCGGCGAGTGCTCCGCCACCCGCCGCACGACCGGCAGTTGGAACGGCGGCTACCAGTCCGAGGTGACCGTCACCAACACCGGTGACGTCCCGATGCTCGGCTGGATGGTCGACTGGACGCTCCCCGCCGGCCAGAAGGTCGACAGCCTCTGGAGCGGCACCGCGACCTACAACGGCCAGGCCGTGATGGTCCACAACGCCGACTGGAACGGCTCCCTGAGTCCCGGTCAGAAAGCGACATTCGGCTACGTCGTCTCCGGACCCGGCGGCGACAGCACCACGACCCTGCCCTGCCGGGTGGGCTGAGCCACCGACTCGGGCGGACCCGGTGGGCGTCGAGCGGGGCGTCCACCGGGTCCGTGTCCTGATGAACCGGTCGAATGGGTGATTGACAGGAGAACAAACTGATAACAGGGGGCAACCCGGGGCAGGTTGGCGCGGTCTAGTCCGCCATGAAGATCTCTTTCCTGTTGCACAACGCCTACGGGATCGGAGGCACGATCAGCACGACCTTCAATCTCGCGCAGGCGCTGGCCGAACGGCACGAGGTGGAGATCGCGTCCGTGCTGCGGCACCGCGAACACCCCAACCGCACGCTCGACCCGAGAGTGCGCCTACGACCACTGGTGGACCTGCGGCACGAGAAGGAACATCCCCTGCATCTGAGACCGGCGGGAGTGTTCCCCGCCGCCGAGTACCGCCACCGCCAGTACAGCGAGTTGACCGACCAGCGGATCGGCGAGTACCTGGCGGCGACCGACGCCGACGTGGTCATCGGCACCCGGCCGGGACTCAATGTGCACCTCGCGCTCCAGGCGCCGGAGCATGTCGTCCGCATCGGGCAGGAGCACCTCTCCCTCGACAACCATCCGCCGGCGCTGCGCATCGCGCTGCGCCGGGCCTACCGCCGGCTCGACGTGCTCACCACCGTCACGGAGGCGGACGCAACCGCCTACCGGCGCAGGATGCGGCTGCCGGGCGTTCGGGTGGAGGCGCTTCCCAACAGCGTCCCCGATCCGGTGCTGCCTGCGGCGGACGGCACCGCGAAGGTGGTGGTCGCGGCGGGCCGACTGGGCCCGGTGAAGCGGTACGACCTGCTCATCGAGGCGTTCGCCCTGGTGGCCGCCGAGCGCCCGGACTGGCACCTGCGTATCTACGGCAAGGGAGACGAACACGCCCGGCTCCAGGAGCTGATCCAGCGCCTCGGTCTGTACGAGAACGTCTTCCTGATGGGCGCGGCCGCCCCCATGGAGGCGGAGTGGGTCAAGGGGTCGATCGGCGTGGCCGCGTCCGACTTCGAGGCGTTCGGCATGACCATCGTCGAGGCGATGCGCTGCGGACTGCCGGTGGTGAGCACCGACTGCCCGTACGGACCCCGCGAGATCATCAAGGACGGGGTGGACGGCCGCCTGGTGCCGGTCGGGGACCGTGACGCGATGGGCGCGGCGCTGCTGGACCTCGTCCGCGACGACGAGTTGCGCCGGCGGATGGGGCGTACGGCGATGGAGAACGCGCGACGGTTCGCCCCGGTCCCCGTCGTGGAGCGGGCCGAGCGGCTGATCGGCGAGGCGATGTCCGCCCGCAGGGCCGGTCGGCCGGTGGCGCCGGAGCGCCGCCGAATACACCACACCCTGGTCACCCAGGGTTTCGCCGCACGCGACACCGCGTACGCCGCGGCGTACCGCGCGCTGCACACGGTACGGAGGGGACAGCGATGACGACGGAGCCCGGCGTGAGAAGCGGGGCGTCGCTCCGTGCCGACTGCACGGTCGACGAGGACGGGCGGATCACCTTCGTCCTGGGGGCGGACGCGGTGTCCGGTACCTCCGCGCCCCAGTTGCTGCTGCGGCTGCGCCCCAAGAAGGGGGCGCCGGAGAAGCTGCTGCACCCGCTCGATCCGGAACCCGTGGGCGACGGCCGTCTGCGGGCCGTCCTGGAGCCGAAGCCCGCACTCGCCGAGGGCCGGTGGGACGTGTACCTGGTCCCCGAACCGGGAGCCCAGCGTCAGCGCGTGCGCCCCGGTCTGCGTGACCTGCGGGCCCTCGTCGACGGCCGGGACCGCGACTGGCCGGCTCCGGTCGCCGTGCGGGTGCCGTACACCACCAAGGACGGCTATCTCGCGGTGCGGGCCTGGCTGCGCACCGCCCATGCGGAGGTCCACGGCATCGAGCTGACGGACCGGTCGATGACGTTCCGGGCCCGGCTGCACGGCGCCGCGCTCTCCGAGGGGGCCGCCGTACGACTGCGCCTGCGGGGCGGGAAGGGTGTCGTACGGAGCCTGGAACCACGGGCCGCCGACGACGGCCGGGAGTTCTCCTGCACCGTGGATCACGGGGAGTTGGCCGCCGACCACGGCACCGGAAGCCGCGTCTGGGACGTCTTCGTCCAGCCGCGAGCCGACGAGGGAGCCTCTCCGGTCCGGGTCGGCCGGCTGTTCGACGACGTGGCGGACCGCAAGGAGATCTTCGTCTATCCGGCGACCCAGGTCGCAGGCGCCACCGTGCGGCCCTACTTCACGGTCGACAACGACTTCTCCGTGGAGGTGACGGCTCCTACGGCGTGATGCCCCACACGTCGTCCAGCCAGTCCAGTTGGCGCCGCACGTGCACCGCGTCCCCGCCCTCGTGGCCGTTGAACCGGTACGCGTGGATCTCCCTGCGCGGGTCGGCGCCCGACAGCTCCGCATAGCGGTTGAAGGCGCCGTACGCCCCGCTCGGCGGGCACACCGTGTCGCGCAGGCCGACCCCGAAGTGGGCCGGGGCACGCGCACGCCGGGCGAAGGAGATCCCCTCGACGTAGGCGAGCGTGTCGTACGCGGCCCGCTCGGCACCCCGGTGCACGCCGAGGTACGCGGCGATCTCGCCGTACGGCCCCGCGTCGGTGAGGTCCAGCGCGCGCCGGATGCCGCACAGGAACGGCGCGGTGACCAGGAGCGCGGCGAGGTCGGGCACGAGTCCCGCGACGGCCAGGGCGAGCCCGCCGCCCTGGCTGTTGCCGACGGCCGCGACCCGGGTGCCGTCCACGCCCGGAAGCGCGCGTACCGCCCCGACAGCCCGGACGGCGTCCGTGATCAGGCGCCGGTAGTGGTAGCCCCGCGGGGATAGCAGGCCGCGTACCGCCGGGCCCGGGCCGCCCGGTGCCATGGCGTGCGGGTCGGGGGTGGCGCCGCCGTTGCCGTACTGGTCGCCCTGGCCCCGGTTGTCCATCAGCAGATGCGCGTATCCGGCGTTCACCCAGGTCAGCCGCTCGTGCGGGAGTCCGCGGCCGCGGCCGTAACCGGCGTACTCCACGACCGCGGGCAGGGGATCGCGCACCCCCGCCGGTCTGCTGAACCAGGCCCGGACCAGGTCCGCGCCGAAGCCCCGGAAGGTCACGTCCCAGGTCTCGGTCAGCCGTAGCCCGGTCCGCACCGGGTGCGCCGCCGCCAACCCCTCCTCCCGCGCCGCCTCCTTGAGGGTGTGGTGCCAGAACTCGTCGAAGTCGGCGGGCTCCGGAGGATCCGGACGGTAGTGCTCCAGTTCTGCCGGGGGCAGGTCGAACGCGGGCAACGAGGGCCTCCGATTGTTGCGCTGCTCCACCAGAATGTTTCGTAACCCTGGATCGCCTCGGTGGCAGCCCCCTCAACCGGTGTTCCCTGTCAGTCCCATTGACAGCCATTACACCCGCCCCTAACCTCGCCGCAAAGTTGCCGGTACGACTCCGAAACTTTCGGTGCCACCGGGAGGCCACCGTATGAGCACCTCCACCAGATCGGCTCCACCGCCCGGCACCCAGGAGCCGCCACCGACGAAGGCTCCACCCCGCCGCGCGCGGCGGCCGACGCGCACGGGCCGGCGGCGGGCGCTGCGCCGGGACTGGCAGTTGTACTCGCTGGCCGTGCTGCCGCTGCTGTTCTTCCTGGTCTTCCGCTATCTGCCGATGATCGGCAACGTGATCGCCTTCCGGCGCTTCGAGCCGGGCGGCTCGATCCTGGGCGAGCAGTGGGTGGGGCTGCGCTATGTCGAGATGTTCCTCTCCGACCCCACCTTCTGGCAGGTGTTCCGCAACACCCTGTGGCTCGGCGGGCTCACGCTGGTCTTCTGCTTCCCGATCCCGATCGTGCTGGCGCTGCTGCTCAACGAGGTGCGCCGGCAGTCACTGAAGCGGTTCGTGCAGTCGGTGTCGTATCTGCCGCACTTCCTGTCGATCGTGATCGTCGCGGGCATCACCATGCAGATGCTCGCCACCGACGGCCCGATCAACCACGTGCTGGGCTGGTTCGGGCACGATCCGATCCGGTTCATCCAGGAGCCCGAGTGGTTCCGCACCATCTACGTCGGCTCGGAGATCTGGCAGACCGCCGGCTGGGGCACGATCCTCTACCTCGCCGCGCTCACCACCATCGACGAGGACCTGTACGAGGCCGCCCGCATCGACGGCGCGGGCCGCTGGCAGCAGATCTGGCACGTCACCCTGCCCGGCATCCGGCCCACCATGATCACGCTGCTGATCCTCAACATCGGCACGTTCCTGGCGGTCGGCTTCGAGAAGGTCCTGCTGCTGTACAACCCGCTGACCTATCCGACCGCCGACGTGATCTCCACCTACCTCTACCGGACCGGTCTCGAGTCCAACAGCTTCAGCTACGCCGCCGCCATCGGCCTGTTCGAGGCGATCATCGGCCTGGTCCTGATCACGTCCGCCAACCAGCTCTCGCGCCGCACAGTGGGGACGAGCCTGTGGTGAAACCGAGCCGCTCCTACCGCGTCTTCCAGGGCATCAACGGGGTGATCCTCACCCTCGTCGTGCTGGTGACGCTGTATCCGTTCGTCAACATCATCGCCCGCTCGTTCAGCGGGGAACGGCAGATCCGGGCCGGCGAGGTGACGCTGTGGCCCAAGGGCTTCAACCTCACCACCTACGAGATCGTCTTCTCCGACTCGACGTTCTGGCGGAACTACGGCAACACCGTCTTCTACACGGTCGTCTCCACCGCCGTCGCGATGGTGCTGACGACCTGTTACGCGTACGTCCTGTCGAAGAAGCACCTCAAGGGGCGCAGCGCGCTCGTCGGTATCGCCGTCTTCACGATGTTCTTCACCGGCGGCCTGATCCCCAACTACGTGCTGATCAGCAGCCTCGGCCTGAAGAACTCCGTGTGGGCGATCGCCATCCCCAACGCCATCAGCGTGTTCAACCTGCTGGTGATGAAGGCGTTCTTCGAGAGCCTGCCGAGCGAACTGGAGGAGGCCGCGGAGATCGACGGCCTGAGTACGTACGGCATTCTGCTGCGGATCGTGCTGCCGCTGTCGAAAGCGGTGGTCGCCACGATGGTGCTGTTCTACTCGGTGTCCTTCTGGAACTCCTGGTTCTCGGCGTTCCTGTACATGGACAAGACCGAGTTGATGCCGGTCACCGTCTATCTGCGCAACCTCCTCGCGGGCGCGACCGGCGGCGGCAACGCCGGGGCCACCACGGAGCAGGGCAGCCAGGTGGCGACGAACATCCAGGCGGTCACGATCGTGCTGACCTCGCTGCCCATCCTCTGCGTGTACCCGTTCGTCCAGCGCTACTTCGTCTCGGGCGTGATGCTCGGCGCGGTCAAGGGCTGACCTCCTCAACTCACTTACGGAACGAGGGAGTTCCCGTGAAGAACACAGGACAACTGTCCCGGCGCCAGATCCTCGCCGCCGCCGGTTTCATCGGCCTGGCCACCCTCACCGGCTGCGGCGGCGACGACGGAGGGGGCGGCAAGGACCTGTCGAAGAAGCGACACGGCGCGATGAAGAACTACCGCGTCGGCGACCAGTTCAAGGCCGCCGAGCCGCTGTCGTTCTCGGTCCTGTACAACAACCACCCGGGCTACCCGCTGAAGAACGGCTGGCTGTTCTGGAAGGAGCTCACCCGCCGCACCGGCGTCACCCTGAAACCGACCGCCGTCCCGCTGAGCGACTACGAGAAGAAGCGCAGCCTGCTCATCGGCGCGGGCGACGCCCCCCTCATCATCCCCAAGACGTACCACCCCTCCGAGGCCGCGTTCGTGTCATCGGGCGCGATCCTCCCGGTCAGCGAGTACGTGCACCTGATGCCCAACTTCCGGGAGAAGGTGAAGAAGTGGCGCCTGGAGCCCGAACTCGACTCCATCCGCCAGTCCGACGGCAACTACTACCTGCTGCCCGGCCTGCACGAGAAACCCAAGCCCGGCTACTCGCTGTCGCTGCGCACGGACGTCCTCGACAGACTCGGCCTGAGCCTGCCCACCACCTGGGACGAGGTGTACTCCGTCTTCAAGGCGATCAAGGAGGAGTACCCCGACCGCTACCCCTTCTCCGACCGCTGGAGCGACAACACGCCCTTCCCCGCGGGCGCCCTGATGAGCTACCTCGGCCAGGCGTACGGCATCGGCGCCGGCTGGACGTACGAGAACACCACCTGGGACGCGCAGGCGAAGAAGTTCGTCTTCACCGGAGCCACGGACGCCTTCCGCCAGATGATCACGTACCTGCACAAACTGGTCGCCGAGAAGCTGATGGACCCCGAGAGCTTCACCCAGCACGACGACGAGGCGATCCAGAAACTGCTGTCGGAGCGGTGCTTCGCGATCAGCGCCAACCCGCAGGAGCTGGTGCAGAACTACCGGTACAACCTGGAGAGGCAGGTCGAGGGCGCGACCATCGAGATGGTGCCGGTGCCGCTCGGGCCGGCGGGACCGGTGGTGATGGGCGGCAGCCGCCTGGAGAACGGCCTCATGATCTCCAGCAAGGCCCTCGACAGCGACAACTTCGTGGCGATGATGCAGTTCGTGGACTGGCTCTGGTACTCGGACGAGGGCCAGGAGTTCGCCAAGTGGGGCGTCGAGAACGAGACGTACACCACCTCCGGGCCGGGCCGGTACAAGGTCAAGGACGGCATCACCCTCATGGGCTCGGACCCGGACGCCCCGAAGGACCTGCAGAAGGACTACGGCTTCTCCAACGGCGTCTTCGCCTACGGCGGCACCTGGGCCCTGGTCTCGTCCTCGTTCCTCCCGGACGAGAAGAAGTTCCAGGACGCCATGGCCGAGCGCGAGCAGCTGCCCATCGACCCGCCCCACCCCCTGCAGTCCACGGAACAGGAGCAGGCCACCCTCTGGGACACGCCGCTCAGGGACCACGTCACGCAGAACACCCTCAAGTTCGCCCTCGGCAAGCGCCCGCTGTCCGAATGGGACGACTACGTGGCCGAGTTGAAGTCGAAGAACATGGACCAGTACATCGACCTGCACAACCGGGCGTACGAGCGGTACCAGAAGGAGAACGGGTGATCATCCGCGTCCCCGCCGAGCCGAGCGGCCGCCTGTCCGACGCCTGGCGCCACTGCGTCGGCACCGGCCGCCTCGACCTCGCCCTGCGCCGCGACTACCAGGACTCCCTGAAGGTCCTGCGGGACGAGATCGGCTTCCGGCACATCCGCGGCCACGGCCTGCTCAGCGACGGCATGGGCATCCACCGCCCCTACGACCACCAGGGCACCCGGCACGTCCACCACTCGTTCACGTATGTCGACCAGGTCGTCGACGCCTACCTCGACCTCGGCATCCGCCCCTTCCTCGAACTCGGCTTCATGCCACCCGGGCTGGCCTCCGGCGAGCAGACGGTGTTCTGGTGGCGGGGCAACGTCACCCCGCCCCGCTCCCACCCGGAATGGGCGGAACTGGTCCGGGCCACGCTCACCCACCTCGTCGACCGGTACGGCCTCGACGAGGTGCGCACCTGGCCCATCGAGGTGTGGAACGAACCCAACCTGCGCGACTTCTGGCAGGACGCGGACGAGCAGGCGTACCACCGGCTGTACGAGGTCACCGCACACGCCGTGAAGGAGGTGGACGCCTCGCTCCAGGTCGGGGGCCCGGCGATCTCACCCGGCGCAGACGAGTGGCTGGTCCGCTTCGCCGAGTTCGCCGACCGCCGCGACGTCCCCGTCGACTTCGTCTCCCGGCACGCCTACACCTCCGGACCCGCCCAGCACGTCCCGTTCGGCGTCCACCAGACACTCGCCCCGGCGGACCACCTCCTCGACCAGTTCGCCCGGCCGCGGGACCGGCTCAAGGGCACCCGGTACGCCGAACTCCCCGTCCACATCACCGAGTTCAACTCCTCCTACCGCCCCGACAACCCCGTCCACGACACCGCCTTCCACGCCGCCTACCTCGCCCCGGTCGTCGCGGCCGGCGGCGAGCACGCCGACTCCTTCTCGTACTGGACGTTCAGCGACGTGTTCGAGGAGACCGGCATCCCCACCGCCCTCTTCCACGGCGGCTTCGGCCTGCTCACCCACCGGCAGATCAGGAAGCCGACGTACCACCTGTACGCGTTCATGGCCCGCATGGGACCGCAGCTGCTCGCGCGCGGTAACGGCCACCTCGTCACCCGGCACCCCGACGGCCGGGTCACCGTCCTCGCCTGGGCCCCGGTCGACCCGACCGGCGAGAGCCCCGGCCCGGACCGGCACACCCTGCGCCTGTCCGTGCCGGTGAGCGGCGGCGAGGTGTTCGTCCGCCGCTCCCGCGTGGACGAGGAGCGCGGCAACGCGTACACCGCCTGGCGGCACATGGGCAGCCCGCGCTCACCGAAACCCGCCCAGCTCGACGTCCTGCACGAGGCCGCCGAGCCCGCCCGCCACCACTCCCGGCTGCCGGTGCGGGACGCGCGCGTGACCCTGGACCTGACGCTGGGCCGCCACGAGGTCACCCTCGTCGAACTCACCCCGGTCGAGGACGAGACCCCACCCTGGTGGGACGAACGCCGACTGCTGGGAAGGGAGCCGCGGTGAGCAGCGTCCGTACGACCGACTTCGGCACCGGCGTCCTCTCCCGCGCCGCCGCCCTCATCCACACCCTCGTCACCGTCGAGGTCCTGCTGCTGGTCGCCGCCTCGCCGGGCCTGGCCGGGCTGTTCCTGCTCGGCGCCGACCCGTCCAACCTCCCCCTCGCGGCCGTATGCCTGCTGCCCCTCGGCCCGGCCCTGTCCGCCGCCCTGTACGCCCTGCACCACCGCAGCCGCGACCTCACCGAGCTGCGCCCGGCCCGCGCCTACTGGCGGGGCTGGCGGCTGGGCGCCCTCCCGGCGCTGAAGCTGTGGACCCCGCTGCTGGCGTGGCTCACCGTCATCGCGTTCACCCTCACGCACTTCTCGGCCACCGGCCTGCCCGGCTGGTGGGCGGTCCTGCTCGCGGCGATCGGCGTCGTCTCCCTGCTGTGGGGCGCGCACGCGCTGGTCCTGACCTCCCTGTTCACCTTCCGCACCCGCGACACCGCCCGCCTCGCCGCGTACTTCCTGCTCCGGCACGGCCGCGCCACCCTCGCCGCGGCCTCGCTGCTGGTTCTGACGGCCGCGGCGACCGCCCTGCTGACCGAGGCCCTGCCCGCCCTGCTGGCCGCCCCGCTGCTGCTGTCCCTGCTGCACGGCAGCCGCCCGGTGATCGCCGAGACCCAGGAGGAGTTCACCGCATGACCGCGCCCCGCCTCCCGAAGATCGCCTACGGCGGCGACTACAACCCCGAGCAGTGGCCGGAATCCATCTGGGACGAGGACCACCGCCTGTTCGACCGGGCCGGCATCGACACCCTCACCGTCGGCGTCTTCTCCTGGTCCCTCACCCAACCCTCCGAGGACACCTACGACTTCACCGTCCTCGACCGCATCCTCGACCGGGCCGCCGCCGAGGGCCGCGGCGTCTGCCTGGCCACCGGCACGGCCGCCCTCCCGCCCTGGCTCGCCAAGAAGTACCCCGAGGTCAACCGCACCGACTTCGAGGGCCGCCGGCACCGCTACGGCCAGCGGCACAACTTCTGCCCCAGCTCACCGGTGTACCGCGAGCAGGCCACCGCGATGGCGGGCAGCCTCGCCGAACGCTACGCCGACCGCCCCGCCCTGCTCGCCTGGCACATCAACAACGAGTACGGCGGCGCCTGTTACTGCGAGCGGTGCGCCGACGCCTTCCGCGCCTGGCTGCGCGACCGGTACGGCACCCTCGACGCCCTCAACGACGCGTGGTGGACCACCTTCTGGTCGCACCGCTACACCGACTTCGACCAGATCGAGCCACCGAACGCCCTCACCGAGCACTGGCGCGGCCCCGACCACACCGCCTTCCAGGGCATCACCCTCGACTACTTCCGCTTCACCACCGACGCCCTGCTCGGCTGCTTCCTCGCCGAGAAGGAGGCGATCCGCGCCCACGACCCGGACACCCCCGTCACCACCAACTTCATGGGCATGTTCCGCCCGCTCGACTACCACCGCTGGGCACCCCACCTCGACTTCGCCTCCTGGGACAGCTACCCGCCGCTCGACGCCCCGCCCACCTGGCCCGCCCTCGCCCACGACCTGATGCGCGGCCTGAAGGACGGCGCCCCCTTCTGGCTGATGGAACACACCCCGTCCACCACCGCCTGCCGTGACGTGAACCCGCTGCGCCGCCCCGGTGAGCTGCGCCTGGCCACCTTCCAGGCGATCGCCCACGGCGCCGACGCCGCCCTGTACTTCCAGATGCGCGCCTCCCGCGGCGCCTGCGAGAAGGACCACGGCGCCGTCATCGGCCACGCGGGCCGCGACGACACCCGCGTCTTCCGCGAAGTCGCCGACCTCGGCCGGGAGTTGAAGCTACTGGGCGACAGCACGCTCGGCGCGCGCACACCCGCCCGCACCGCCCTGGTCTTCGACTGGGACAGCTGGTGGGCCCTGGAGATCTCCGACGGCCCCTCCCGGCTGGTCAGGTACCAGGAGGTCGTCCACGCCTACTACCGGGCCGCCCGCGAGGCTGGCGCGGACGTCGACGTGGTCCCGGTCACCGCCGACCTCACGGCCTACGACGTGGTCCTCGCCCCCGCCCTCCACATGGTCAAGGACGATCTCGCCGAGCGCCTGGAAGCCGTCGCCGCACGCGGCGGCACGGTCCTCGCGACCTTCCTCTCGGGCCGCGTCGACGCACACGACCGCGCGTTCCTCACCGACGTCCCCGGTCCGCTCGTCCCGCTCATGGGCGTCCGCGTCGACGAGTGGGACACGAGGCCCCCGGAGTTCGTACAGCCCGTCCAGGTCGGGGAGCTGACCTGCGAGGCCCGCCTGGTCTTCGAACTCGTGCTGCCGCGCGGCGCCGAGCCGGTCGGCACCTACGGCGCCGACTTCTACGCCGGCACCCCTGCCGTGACCCGTCACCCCTTCGGCGACAGCGGGGGAGAGGGCTGGTACGTCGCCACCGCCCTCGACCAGCCCGGCGTCGACCGGGTCGTCCGCCGCGTCCTCGCCCGCCACGACCTGCTCGGCCCGTACGCCGACCACCCCGCCCTGGAGACCGCGACCCGGGTCGCCCCCGACGGCACCCGCCTCCTCTTCCTCCTCAACCACGCCCCCGAACCGGTCCACCCGACCGCCCACACCACCGCCACCGACCTGCTGACCGGCAAGCGGGTCGAGCAGGGCGAGCCCCTGGCCCTCGATCCGCTGGGCACAGCGATTCTGCGGATTCAGTAGATGCGCCGCCCATGTGCGTCGGGCACACCGGACTTGCGGAAGAAGTAGCTGTTGACCTGATCGCGCCACTCACGGGCACTGCGGAGCTGCTCCTCGAACAGCTCTGTCACCCGTGCGTGGCGCCCCGGCTCGACCAGCCCGGCCAGCGAGGCCCACACCCGCTGGGCCTCCTCCACCTCCGCCACACCCTCGAAGTGTGTGTCGTAGATGTGCTGGATCACCGTCTTGCCGCTGCGCAACATGTGCCCGTACGCCATGTGGTGGAAGAACAGCAGCAGCTCGTCGGGACAGGTGTCCGGCGACTCGTACCGCTCGGCCCACGGCTTGGCGTACTGCCCCGCGTACCCGGTGCCGGTCGCCACACTGCGGTCCACACCGACGCCGTCGCGGTCGGCGAAGTGATAGGTGCCCCAGGGGCTGTACTCGTAGCCGTCCACGCTCGGCCCGTAGTGGTGCCCGGGCTGCACCATCCAGCCCACGCCCAGCGGCGCGGTGTACTTCTCGTACGTCCGCCACGAACCGTCCAGCACCGCGCGCAGCCCCGTGTGCAAGCGTGGGTCGCCGGGCCCGAAGCTGAGCCGGATCCACTCGTCGAGGATCCGGCCCGGATCCGCGACCGGCTGCCAGGCCAGCCGCCCGAAGGTGTACAGGTTCGCCTGGGCCAGCGGGTGGCCGGTCCAGAACGGGTCGTCACCGACGTTGGACACGGCGACGAGTCCACCGCGCGCCAACTCCCCGACGGATGACCCCTCTTCGGGCCGGAACCGCAGCACCTCGCTCCACATCGGGCCCAGCCAGCACACATGCCGCTGCTGCCCGGTGTACTCCTGCGTGGCCTGCATCTCCACCGCGAGCCGGGTGCGGGGCATCGCGCCGATCAGCGGCGAGACGGGCTCGCGCACCTGGAAGTCCATCGGCCCGTGCTTGACCTGGAGGACGGCGTTCGGCGCGAACTGCCCGTCCAGCGGCACGAAGTGGTCGTACGCGGCCCGCGCCCGGTCCGTCGTCCGGTCCCGCCAGTCCTGGCGGTGGTCGTAGACGAACGCCCGCCAGTGCACGGTGCCGCCGTACGGTTCCAGCGCGGCCGCGAGCATGTTCGCGCCGTCCGCGTGACTGCGGCCGTACGCGAACGGTCCCGGCTGCCCCTCCGAGTCGGCCTTCACCACGTACCCGCCGAAGTCGGGGATCGCCTCGTGGACCCGCGCGGTCGCCCCGGCCCACCACGCCCGCACCGCCTCGTCCAGCGGATCGGCGGTCGGCAGCCCGCCGAGCAGCATCGGGGCGGCGAAGGTCACCGACAGATGGACACGGATGCCGTACGGCCGCAACACGCCCGCGAGGTCGGCCACCTCACCGATCCGGTCGGTCAGCAGGCGCGCCTCGGCCGCGTGCACGTTGACGTTGTTCACGGCCACGGCGTTGATCCCGCAGGCCGCCAGCAGCCTGCCGTACGCCCGGACGCGCTCGAACTCCCCGCGCGCCCGTCCGTCCCGCCAGAACAGCGACCCGCCGGCGTAGCCACGCTCCACCTGGCCCATGACCGGATGCACGGCCACGTTGTCCCAGTGGTCGAGCATGCGCAGCGCCATGGCGGGCCGGTGCTCCTCACGGCCGTACGAGCCCTGGAACGCCGTGTCCCCGAGCCGTACGACGTGGAAGAGGCCGTACAGCAGCCCGGGGCCCCCGGACGCGGTGACGGTCGTGCGGCCGTCACCGCGCTCGAAGGTGAACGCCTCGCCGCCCTCGGCGCCGGTCAGCTCCAGCACCAGGTCGTACGGCCCGGGGGAGCCGTCGCGCGCGACGCTTCCGCCGAACCGTGCGCAGGCCTCAGCCACCTCCCCGTGCACCGTGTCCACCAGAGGTCCCGAGCCGCGGACCAGCGTCCGCCGGGTGCCGATCGGCCGGAACGCCCCGTCCGGCAGCCAGGCCGGATCGACACCCTGCATGAGACCCCCAATGCCCCTGCTCAGGCGAGCAGTTCGACTTCCGACACCACCGCCTCGCCGTCGAGGACCAGGCGGTACCTCCCGTACGTACCCGGTGACCCCACGGTGAACGCCCGTGTCTGCCGGTCCCATGCGAAGGACTGCCCGGAGCGCTCGTCGAGGGTCCGCCACGTGGTGCCGTCCTTCGACCCCTGGAGCTGCCACCCGGTCGGCGCCCGCGTCCGGTCCGCCGGCGAGGTCAGCGTGTACTGCACGGCCTTGGTGCGCCCGGACACCGGCAGGTCCAGCGAGGAGACGCTCGCCTGCGTCGCCGACGTGTCGTCGAACAGCGCCCCGTCGCCCTTGAGCACATCCGCGCGCGGCTGCGGCACCTCGTCGTCCTCGGTGATCGACACCGGCGCCGCGTGCTTGCCGGTGCCCCACGACGAGGGCCGCGGCCCCATGTCGAACTCCAGGACACCGCCCTTCGCGATCAGCGAGTGGGGGAGCGACGTCGACTTCCACGCAACGCCGTCGACCTTCAGCCCCTGCACGTACACATTGCGGGCGCTGTTCCTCGGCGCCTTGACGACCAGCTCCCGGCCGTTGTCCAGACGGACCGTCGCCTTGGTGAACAGGGGTGATCCGATGGCGTACTCACCACTGCCCATCACCAGCGGATAGAAGCCCAGCGCGGAGAACAGGAACCAGGCCGACTGCTCGCCGTTGTCCTCGTCGCCGTGGTAGCCCTGCCCGATCTCGCTGCCGACGTAGAGCCGCGACAGCACCTCGCGGACGTGTCTCTGCGCCTTCCAGGGCTGCCCGGCCGCGTCGTACATGTAGATGGCGTGGTGGGCGACCTGGTTGGAGTGGCCGTACATGCCCATGCGGACGTCCCGCGCCTCGGTCATCTCGTGGATGACACCGCCGTAGGAGCCGACGAGGTCGGGCGAGGCGGTCTCCGGGGTGGCGAAGTACTCGTCGAGCTTGTCGGCGAGGCCGTCGCGGCCGCCGTAGAGGTTGGCCAGGCCCCGGCTGTCCTGGGGCGCCGTGAAGGCATAGCCCCAGCCGTTCGTCTCCGTGTAGTCGTATCCCCACACCCGCGGGTCGTACTTCGAGGACTCCACGCGCCAGTCGCCCTTCGCGTCCCGGCCCTGGAAGAAGCCGGCCTCGGAGTCGAAGAGGTTGACGTAGTCCCGGGCGCGGTCGAGGAAGTACGCGGACTCCTCCTTGTACCGCTTGTCGCCGGTCTTCTTGTACAGCGCCTGTCCCATCCGCGCGATGCCGTAGTCGTTGAGGTAGCCCTCCAGCGCCCAGGACAGGCCCTCGTGCGTCTCGGTGCCGGTGTAGCCGAGGAAGGGCGAGGTCGCCATCCCCTTGCGGCCCACGCCGGACGACGGCGGCACCACGGTCGCGTTCTTCACGGCCGCGTCGTACGCCGCCTCCGCGTCGAAGTCGACGCCCTTGACGTAGGCGTCCGCGAAGGCGACGTCCGAGGAGGTGCCGGTCATGAGGTCCGCGTAGCCGGGGGAGGACCAGCGGGAGGTCCAGCCGCCGTCCTTGTACTGCTGTACGAACCCGTCGACCATCTCGCCGGCCTGACTGGGCGTCAGGAGTGAGTACGCGGGCCACGTCGTCCGGTAGGTGTCCCAGAAGCCGTTGTTCACGTACACCTTGCCGTCCACGATCTTCGCGCCGGTGTGCGTCGGCGTGTCGGGGCCCGGCATCGGGGAGAACGGCGACGCGTACCGGTACGTCGAACCGACCTTCTCGAAACCGGAGTTGGGGTACAGGTACAGCCGGTACAGGCTGGAGTACAGCGTGGTGAGCTGGTCCGGCGTCGCGCCCTCGACCTCGACCTTGCCGAGGAGGCGGTCCCACTGGCGCTGGGCGCGTGACTTGACCGTCTCGAAGGAGGTGCCGCCCGGGATCTCCTGGCGCAGGTTGTCCCTGGCCTGGTCGATGCCGATGAGCGAGGTGGCCAGGCGCAGGGTGACGGTCCGGTCGGCTCCGGCGTCGAAGCGCAGGTGTCCCTTCACCCCGCCGGCGGAGCCCTCGGTCACGGGCTTGTCGAACTCGCCGTACACGAACAACCGCGTCGCACCCGTCGACAGCCCGGACTTCACGTCCGAGTAGCCGGTGACGATCCCGTCGTCCTGGTCGAGCGTGAGGCCCGCCTGGTCCGTCACATTGTCGAAGAGGACGCTCGCGTCGTCGCCCGGGTAGGTGAAGCGCAGCACCGCCGCGTGGTCGGTCGGCGCCATCTCGGCCTTCAGCCCGTTCTCGAACCGCACCCCGTAGTAGTACGGCCGCGCTGTCTCGTTCTCGTGCCGGAAGGCGAGCTCCCGTGCCTCACGGCCCAGGTCCGGGGTGCCGGAGACGGCCGACGGCATCACCTGGAAGGTCTGCCGGTCACCCATCCAGGGGCTGGGCTCGTGGCTCGCGCTGAACGCCTGGATCGTCGGCAGGTTGTCGGCGTTGTTCGCGCGGGCGTAGTCGTACAGCCAACTCAGCGAGCCCGCGTTCGTCACCGGCGTCCAGAAGTTGAAGCCGTGCGGCACGGCGGTCGCCGGGAAGGTGTTGCCGCGCGAGAAGCCGCCGCTGGAGAGGGTGCCGCGGGTGGTGAGCGCGTAGTCGGACGGGTGGGCCTTGGGCTTCTCGGGCGCCACGCGCTGCAGCGCGATGTCGTCCAGCCAGCCCCGGAACCTCGCCGGGCCCTCGGGGGAGTCGTACGCCACCAGGATCCGGTCGACCGTCCTGCCCGCCGCGACCGAACCGATCCGTGCGACCACGTTGTTCCACTGGTTGACGTACAGCACCTTGGCGGCGCCCTGCCCGCGCGGCGACAGCGGGAAGCCGTGCTGGTCGGTGGCGCCGAGGTCGCTGAGATGGGTGCCGTCGGTGAAGGCGAGGTCGACCGAGACGTGCGTGGCGTCGTAGTCACGGTCGCCGTCCGCCATCGACGGGAAGACGCGGTAGGACAGCCGGGTGTCGCGGCCGACGGCCACGTTCACGTCGTAGACCTTGTTGTACGAGTACGCCCGCCCGTCCGCCGTGTGCCGTCCGGCGTACCTGAGGGCCCGCTTGCCGGTGAAGCCCGCGCCCGCCTTCGCGGTCGGGGAGCCGCTCGGGCCGCGGTCGACCAGGGAGAGCATGTCCTGCGGGACCGGGCCGTCGCCGCCGCCCGTGGAGAACTGGACGTCGGCCAGTTGCAGGATGTCGGAGGCGCCGTTGTTCCTGGTGACCTCCAGTCGGAGGTGCTGGTACTCGGCCGGTTCCGGGAGGTCGTACGTCTTTGTCTGGAACCGTTCGGTGAACGTCTCACCGGAGCGGGTGTCCAGGGTCTTCCAGTCCTTGCCGTCGACGGAGCCCCGCAGGGTCCAGTCCCGTGGGTCGCGCTCGGCGTGGTCGTTGGCCGAGGTGAGCGCGTACTTCGCGATCTTTACCGCTTTGTCCATGTCGAACTCCAGCCACCCGCTGCGTTCGAAGACCAGCCACTTGCTGCTCGGCTCCCCGTCGACGAGGTTCTCCTTCACCTCCCCGCCGCTCGTGTTCTCGCCGTTCGCCCGTACGTCCGTGACATGGTCGGTCACATTGCCCGGTATGCCGCTGCCGTAGCCGCCGTCGACGCCCGAGGCCCGCTTGCCGCCGTCCGGCGCGGTGTCGACGGTGTTGAGCCAGTCGGGTGCCGGGTCGCCCGCCTCGAACGAGGACGCGAATTCCTGGTCAGCCGTCGCGGGAGCGGTCGGCAGGGACACCGCCACCCCCTGCGCGCTCACGGTCAAAGCGAAGGCGGCCGCCGACACGACCGCCGATTTCACCCATCTGTGCCGAGCTCTCTGCTGCTTCAACGGGTAGCCTCCCTGCGCACGGGACAACGTTGTCAACTTCGATGCGCAAGGATCAGTTGTGGCCCAAGTACTCAGTCATGTCAAGGGTGTTGGATGTGGCAATCGGGGCCGATGGCAGGGAATTTTCCGCCAAGGAACGCGCAGGTCGCTCGTATTTCCGGCAGGTCTCAACTCGGAAAAGACCACCGGCCAACCTTGCATTCGATCTTGCTCCGTTGGCGGGAAGTGGACTATACCTATCGGCGATTCACACGATCCGCACTTCCTGCACGACCCAGCCTGCACGACCAGTTCGACCCGATCGCGGTGCCGGGGAGGATCCGGTTCACCGCCTGAGTCCTGGAGAAGGCGAGGACTTGAGCATGGGATCCACTTCCGCCGAGAACGTCGAGAACGTCGAGAACGATGGCACCGAGAACACCGGCGCACCTGGTGTCGGACGCCGCGACCTGATCAGGCGGTCCGTCGCGCTCGGTCTGATCTCCGTACCGACGATGAGCTTCCTGTCGGCCTGTGCCACCGGCGGTGGCGGCGGCGAGAGCCAGGAGAGCAAGGCGCCCGGTGGTCCGAAGTCGGCCACCAACCCGCTCGGCGTGAAGGAGGGTGCCGCGCTGGAGGCGTTCATCTTCAAGGGCGGCCTCGGTGACCAGTACGCCAAGGACGCGGAGGCCGACTACAAGGCGAAGTACAAGGCCGAGGTCAAGCACACCGGTACCCAGCAGGTCGGCCCGAAGCTGACCCCGCGCTTCGCGGGCGGCAACCCGCCGGACGTCATCGACAACTCCGGCGCCGACCACCTCGACATGAACAAGCTGTCCACCCAGGGCCAGCTCCAGGACCTCCAGCCGCTGCTCGACGCGCCCTCGTTGGACGACGCGAGCAAGAAGATCTCGGACGTCATCCACCCGAGCACCATCGAGAAGGGCAAGCACGGCGACACCTTCGACGTGCTCTACTACGCCTTCACCATCTACGGCACCTGGTACTCGCAGAAGGCCCTCGACGACAACGGCTGGGAGTACCCCAAATCGCTCGACGACATGGTCAAGCTGTGCGGCGAGATCAAGAAGAAGGGCATCGCGCCCTGGACGTACGCCGGAAAGTATCCGTACTACGTCCATTTCAACCTGTTCGCCCAGATCGCCAAGATCGGCGGCATGGACGGCTGGATCGCCATCGACAACCTGGAGCCGAACGCCTGGACCGGCAACGACGCGGTCAAGCAGGTCGTCGAGCACTACGAGGAGCTGGCCGCCAAGAAGTACTTCCTCCAAGGCAGCCAGGGCCTGACGCACATTCAGTCGCAGACCGCCTGGAACAAGGGCAAGGCGATCTTCATCCCCAACGGCTCCTGGGTGGAGAACGAGGCCGCCCCGACCACGCCCAAGGACTTCCGGATGTCCGTCGGTGCCCTCTTCGACGGCTCCGGCGGCGACAAGCTGCCGCACGGCACCCTGCGCGCCGAGCCCAGCGAGCCCTACATCGTGGCCGGCAAGGGGAAGAACCCGGCCGGCGGCATGGAGCTGCTGCGCATCATGCTCTCCAAGAAGCACGCGCAGAACTTCGCCACCAAGGTCAAGTCGCTGACCTGTGTCGTCGACGCCACCGAGGGCATGACTCTCTCGCCGGGCCTCGCCTCGGCGAGCAAGGCGTTCAAGGACGCCGGCGACAACATCATCAGCCTCCAGCTCCAGGAGTGGTACCCCTCGCTGACGGACGAGAAGATCGGCGGGCTCACCGGCCAGCTCCTCACCGGTGAACTGAAGGCGGCCGACTGGATCAAGAAGACGCAGCAATACGCCGACGCCGTGGCGAAGGACGATTCCGTGAAGAAGTTCAAGCGCGAGAAGTAGGCCGGGCACAACACCGAGGGGAAGGTCCGGGAAGCACACCATGCAACACGGCAAATACCGATTCATCGTGGGCTTCCTGGCCCTGCCCGTGATCGTGTACGCGGTCTTCGTGATCTCGCCGTTCGTCCAGGCGTTCCAGATCTCGCTGACCGACTGGTCGGGCCTCGTCGGAACCGCGAAGTTCGTCGGACTCGAGAACTTCGAAAAGCTCTGGCACAACGAGGACTTCTGGAACGCGCTGTGGCACAACGTCTACATGCTGATCGCGGTGCCGATCGTGACGCTGGCGCTCGGCCTGTTCTTCGCCTTCATGCTCAACGTCGGCGGAAAACGCCGTAAGAACGAAGTCATCACCGGCGTCGCGGGTTCCAAGTTCTACCGTTTCGTCTTCTTCTTCCCGCAGGTCATCTCCATCACCATCATCGCCGTCATCTGGTTCAACATCTACAACCCCGACCCGCAGGACGGCATGCTCAACTCCCTGCTCGGCGCGGTCGGTCTGGACGGCTGGCAGAACGCCTGGCTGGGAGAGAAGAGTCTCGCCCTGATGTGCATCATGGCGGTGATGATCTGGTCCCACGTGGGCTTCTACGTCGTGCTGTTCTCGGCGGCGATGGCGTCCATCCCGCGGGACATCTACGAGGCGGCGCTGCTGGACGGCGCGGGCCGCTTCCACACCTTCTTCAGGATCACCCTGCCGCTGCTGTGGGACACCGTGCAGACCGGCTGGGTCTACATGGGCATCATCGCCCTGGACGGCTTCGCCCTGGTGCAGATCATGTCGGTCAACATGGGCGGCCCCGACGGCGCCACGGACGTCATGCCGCTGCGCCTGTACCTGACGGCCTTCCGCGACAGCCAGTTCGGCTACGCGTCCGCGATGGGCGTCGCGATGCTCATCGTCACCATGACGTTCGCAGTGCTCACCCTGCGCTTCGCGCGGCGTGAGCGGATCGAGTTCTAGGGGTACGGGGCGATGACGACCGACACGAACACCGGCACGGTCACCAAGACGGACGAGCCGGCCCGTCCGAAGGTGACCAAGACCCTCGGCCCGGCCGACGGCCGTACCTCCGAGGGCGGCGTCCTGCACGTCTTCTCGCACGGCATGCTCGTCGTGTGGGCGCTGATGGTGGGCGTACCGCTGCTGTGGGTGCTGTGGAGCTCCTTCAAGACGAGCAACGGCATCCTGTCCGACCCCTGGGGGCTGCCCACCTCGCTCCACCTCGAGAACTGGGCCAACGCCTGGAACAAGGCGAACATGGGCCGGTACTTCCTGAACACCGCGATCGTGGTGGGCGGTTCGGTGGTCGGCACGATGGTGCTGGGCTCGATGGCGGCGTACGTGCTGGCCCGGTTCACCTTCCCGGGCAACCGGTTCATCTACTTCATGTTCGTGGCAGGCATGTCCTTCCCGGTGTTCATGCTGGTCATCCCGCTGTTCTTCGTGCTGCGCGACTTCCCGGGCAGCACGCTGCTGGCGACGTACCACGGGCTGATCCTCGTCTACATCGCCTACTCGCTGCCGTTCACGGTCTTCTTCATGACCGCGTTCTTCCGCACGCTGCCGACGTCGGTCGCGGAGGCGGCGCTGATCGACGGCGCCTCGCACACACGCACGTTCTTCCAGGTGATGCTGCCGATGGCCAAGCCGGGCCTGATCAGCATCGGCATCTTCAACTTCCTGGGGCAGTGGAACCAGTACCTGCTGCCGATGGTCCTCAACCAGAACGAGGACAAGTACGTCCTCACCCAGGGCCTGGCGATGATCGCCCTCCAGCAGGGCTACGAGAACGACTGGGGCGCCCTGATGGCCGGCATGATGATCGCGATGCTGCCGGTGCTCATCGTCTACTTCATCTTCCAGCGGCAGGTGCAGGCGGGCCTGACGGCCGGCGCACTGAAGTAAACGCTGTCTGTTGGCCCCAGCGTAAGGGGCACGTCACTGAGTGTCGAAACTGGGCCGCCCCGGGACGGGGCGGCTCACGTGTGCGTGTACACACCCCCGGATCCGGTTCAACCTCTTGACGGGAGGCAACCCGAACGGCTCAGCTTAGAGTTCACTAGTTGGACATGAACGGGGCCCCGTCGAAGCGGTCCCGCGCGCAGGAGGTCGTCGTGGAGACTCCGGGGTCGCAGTCGTCGCTGCACCGAGCCAACCTGGAGCGGGTCGTCCGTGCCGTCAGGCTGGCCGGATCGCTCACCCAGGCGGAGATCGCCAGGACCACGGGTCTGTCCGCGGCGACGGTCTCGAACATCGTCCGGGAGCTCAAGGACGGCGGAACGGTCGAGGTCACGCCCACGTCGGCGGGTGGCCGCCGGGCCCGCAGCGTCTCGCTCAGCGGTGACGCCGGGATCGTCATAGGAGTCGACTTCGGCCATACGCATCTGCGCGTCGCGGTCGGGAACCTCGCCCACCAGGTGCTGGCCGAGGAGTCCGAGCCGCTCGATGTCGACGCCTCCTCGACGCAGGGCTTCGACCGGGCGGAGGAGCTGGTCAATCGCCTGATCGCGGCAACGGGAGTCGACCGGTCCAAGATCGCCGGGGTCGGCCTCGGCGTACCCGGCCCCATCGACGTCGAGTCCGGCACCCTGGGCTCGACCGCCATCCTGCCCGGCTGGACCGGCACCAAGCCGGCGGAGGAGCTGCGCGGCCGGCTCGGCGTGCCCGTGCACGTGGACAACGACGCCAACCTGGGCGCCCTCGGCGAGCTGGTCTGGGGCAGTGGCCGGGGGGTGCGGGACCTGGCGTACATCAAGGTCGCGAGCGGTGTGGGTGCCGGTCTGGTCATCAGCGGCAAGATCTACCGGGGCCCGGGCGGCACAGCGGGAGAAATCGGACATATCACCCTTGACGAGTCCGGCCCGGTCTGCCGCTGCGGAAACCGGGGCTGCCTGGAGACCTTCGCGGCCGCCCGCTATGTGCTGCCGCTGCTCCAGTCCAGCCATGGCACCGACCTCACCATGGAGGGCGTCGTACGGCTGGCCAGGGACGGAGACCCGGGCTGCCGTCGGGTGATCGCCGACGTCGGCCGCCATATCGGCAGTGGAGTCGCCAACCTCTGCAATCTCCTGAACCCGAGCCGCGTGGTCCTCGGCGGTGATCTCGCCGAAGCCGGTGAGCTGGTCCTCGGGCCGATCCGGGAGTCCGTCGGCCGCTATGCCATTCCCAGCGCGGCACGCCAACTGTCCGTTCTTCCCGGGGCACTTGGCGGACGCGCGGAGGTGCTCGGCGCACTCGCGCTCGCGCTCAGCGAGATGGGTGATTCCGCGCTTTTGGACGGAACTGTCGCCAGTACGCCGCAGGTAGCCGCCCCTGCCTTCACTTAGAGAACGGATGGCACCGTTGCCAAGCCGTTAAGGATTTACTTCTTGACGTCGTACGTGTGGCCGAGTTGACTTCCAGCCACCTCGGCCGCAATGTCGCGGCCTCGTCAGGGAGGTTTCTGAAGTGAACACGCGTATGCGTCGTGCCGCCGTCGCCGTCGCCGCTGGTGCGATGGCCGTCTCGCTGGCTGCCTGTGGCAGCGCCGAGGAAGCGGGCGGCGGCAACGACTCCACTGCTTCCGCCGCCAAGGGTGATGACATCAAGGTCGGTCTCCTGCTCCCGGAGAACCAGACCGCGCGCTACGAGAAGTTCGACCGCCCGCTGATCCAGCAGAAGATCAAGGAGCTGACGAACGGCAAGGCGACCGTCGACTACAACAACGCCAAGCAGGACGCCAACCTGCAGGCACAGCAGGTCGACACCATGATCACCAACAAGGTGGACGTCCTGATCCTGGACGCCGTCGACGCCAAGGCGATCAAGAACTCCGTGCAGAAGGCCGTGGACCAGGGCATCAAGGTCGTCGCCTACGACCGCCTGGCCGAGGGCCCGATCAGCGCCTACACCTCGTTCGACAACGTGCAGGTCGGCAAGACGCAGGGCGAGGCCCTGCTGAAGGCCCTGGGCGACAAGGCCAAGGACGGCCAGATCGTCATGATGAACGGCTCCGTCACCGACCCGAACGCCGCCCAGTTCAAGGAGGGCGCGCACGCCGCCCTCGACGGCAAGGTGAAGATCGGCAAGGAGTACGACACCAAGGAGTGGAAGCCGGAGAACGCCAACGCCAACATGGAGGCGGCCATCTCCGCCCTCGGCAAGGACAAGATCGTCGGCGTCTACTCCGCCAACGACGGCATGGCGGGCGGCATCATCACCGCCCTGAAGGCGGCCGGCATCGACGTCCCGGTCACCGGCCAGGACGCGGAACTCGCCGCCGTGCAGCGCATCGTCGCCGGTGAGCAGTACATGAGCGTCTACAAGCCGTACGCTCCCGAGGCCGAGGCCGCCGCCGAGATGGCCGTCGCGCTCGCCCAGGGCAAGTCGCTCGACTCCGTCGCCAAGGACAAGGTCGACAGCGGCAGCGAGAAGGGCATCCCGTCCGTGCTCGTGCCCGTCACCTCGCTGACCAAGGACAACATCAACGACACCGTCATCAAGGACGGCGTCTACACGGCCGCCGAGATCTGCACCGGCAAGTACAAGGCCGCCTGCGACAAGCTCGGCATCAAGTAAGCAGCCCCAGGTCCCTTGCCGGGTACGGGCGTTCGTCCCTGAACTCCCGCACGGGACATGACTGCTCCAACTCCTCCGGCGTCCCGCGCGTCATCCAGCCCCGCAAAGCTCGGCGCGGGGCGCCGGACGGAACTCCCCCAACTCTTCTGCACTACCTTCCGCCGGGTCAGGCGGCGAAGGAGATGGTTCACGTGTCCGCTACGCCCGTGCTGGCGTTGCGCGGGGTCTCCAAGCGATTCGGTGCCGTTCAGGCGCTCACCGACGTAGAGCTTGAGGTCCACGCCGGTGAAGTGGTCGCCCTGGTGGGCGACAACGGCGCCGGAAAGTCCACGCTGGTCAAGACGATCGCCGGCGTGCACCCCATCGATGAGGGCGTCATCGAGTGGGAAGGCAAGGCCGTTTCGATCAACCGGCCGCACGACGCCCAGAGCCTGGGCATCGCGACGGTGTACCAGGACCTCGCGCTGTGCGACAACATCGACGTCGTCGGCAACCTCTTCCTGGGCCGCGAGCTGAAGAAGCGCGGCATCCTCGACGAGGTCGAGATGGAGCGCCGCTCCCGCGAGCTGCTCCAGACGCTGTCGATCCGCATCCCCAGCGTCCGCATCCCGATCGCCTCGCTCTCCGGCGGTCAGCGCCAGACCGTGGCCATCGCCCGCTCCATGCTCGGCGAGCCCAGGCTCGTCATCCTCGACGAGCCCACCGCGGCCCTCGGCGTCGAGCAGACCGCCCAGGTCCTCGACCTCGTGGAGCGGCTGCGCGAGCGCGGGCACGCCGTCATCCTCATCAGCCACAACATGGCCGACGTCAAGGCCGTCGCGGACAAGGTCGCGGTGCTGCGCCTCGGCCGCAACAACGGCGTCTTCGAGGTCAAGACGACCTCGCAGGAGGAGATCATCTCCGCCATCACCGGCGCCACCGACAACGCCGTGACCCGCCGTGCGGCGCGCACGACCGGGGAGGTTTCCAAGTGAGCATCGACAAGACCTCCACGACACCGAAGGACGAGCACGAGGTCGTCAACACCGAGGCCGCCGCGGCCGCGGTGACCGCGGTCGACCCCCGCCTGCTGGTGCAGGAGCAGGGCCTGGCCGGTTACCTCACCGAGTTCCGGCGCAAGCTGAAGGCCGGTGAGCTGGGCTCCCTGCCGGTCATCCTCGGCCTGATCGCCATCTGCGTCATCTTCCAGAGCCTGAACTCCGCCTTCCTGTCCGCGCAGAACATCAGCGACATCACCGTCACCATGGTCGGCACGGGCATGATCTCCGTCGGCATCGTCTTCGTGCTGCTGCTCGGCGAGATCGACCTGTCCGTCGGCTCGGTCAGCGGCGCGTCCAGCGCCATCGCGGCCGTCCTCGCGGTGAACCAGGGCTGGCCCGAGTGGGCGGCCGTGCTGTTCGCAGTCGCCGCCGGTGTCGTCATCGGCGCGGCGCACGGCTTCTTCTTCGCGGTGCTCGGCGCTCCCGCCTTCGCCGTCACCCTGGCCGGTCTGCTGTTCTGGCTCGGCTTCATGCTCCAGACACTGGGCGAGAACGGCACGATCAACCTCGACAGCGACGGGCTGATCGGCAAGCTGACCACGTACTTCTTCACCGACGTGGCCGCCGCGTACGGCCTGGCGGCCGTGGTGACCGCTGTGTTCTTCATCACCTCGTTCCTCGGCAACCGCCGCCGCGCCGCCGTCGGGATCCCGTCCCGGCCGCTGAGCGACACGATCCTGCGGACGGTACTGCTCGGTGTGGTCTCCTTCGCGGCGGCGATCATGTACAACCAGTACAAGGGTCTGCCGCTGGCCACCGTGATCTTCCTGGTGTTCCTGGTCGGCACGGACTTCCTGCTGCGCAGGACGGCGTACGGCCGCAAGGTCTTCGCCCTCGGTGGCAGCGTCGAGGCCTCGCGTCGTGCGGGTATCAACGTGACCGCGGTGCGGATCTCCGTGTTCGCGATCTCGGGCGGCTTCGCGGCGATCGGCGGTCTCTTCCTCGCCTCGAAGATCGCCTCCGCCAACCAGAGCGCCGGTACCGGTGACCTGCTGATGAACGCCATCGCCGCGGCCGTCATCGGTGGTACGTCGCTGTTCGGCGGTCGTGGGCGGACGTGGAACGCGCTGCTCGGTGTGCTGGTGATCGTCTCCATCCAGTACGGGCTGCAGCTGGAGTCCATCGCCGAGCCGGTGAAGTACATGATCACCGCGGGTGTTCTGCTGACGACGGTCGTGATCGACTCGATCACGCGCAAGACGCAGAAGACCGCGGGGCGCGCGTAGCGCTCCGCCCCGCGCCCCGTACCGGCGTGACCGTGCCCGGCACCGCATGGGTGCCGGGCACAGTCGTGTCGTACGGAGCGTTGCTCATGGGTAGAGCCGAACGGTGACGCATGACGCACCGCCCGGGCGTCGTCCCCGAGGGCGGAACATTAGACTCGACAAGCCCGGAAACAGCTCGAACAGCTCTAATGCAAGGAGGCACGGGTGCCGCTGCTGACCCGCATCACGGGACCGCGCGATCTGGACCGGCTCAGCCCGGAGCAGCTGGACCAGCTGGCGGAGGAGATCCGGACCTTCCTCGTCGACGCGGTTTCCAAGACCGGCGGCCACCTCGGCCCCAACCTCGGTGTCGTGGAGCTGACCATCGCCCTGCACCGGGTCTTCGACTCGCCCAAGGACAAGGTGCTCTGGGACACCGGCCACCAGTCCTACGTCCACAAGCTGCTCACCGGCCGCCAGGACTTCAGCCGGCTGAAGATGAAGGGCGGCCTGTCCGGCTACCCCTCGCAGGCCGAGTCCGAGCACGACATCATCGAGAACTCGCACGCCTCGACCGTCCTCGGCTGGGCCGACGGACTCGCCAAGGCCAACCAACTGCTCGAACGCGACAGCCATGTCGTGGCCGTCATCGGTGACGGCGCGCTGACCGGCGGCATGGCCTGGGAGGCGCTGAACAACATCGCCGAGGCCAAGGACCGCCCCCTCGTCATCGTCGTCAACGACAACGAGCGCTCCTACGCGCCCACCATCGGCGGCCTCGCCAACCACCTGGCGACCCTGCGCACCACCGACGGCTACGAGCGCTTCCTCGCCCGCACGAAGGAGATCCTCGACCGCACCCCCGTCGTCGGCAAGCCGCTCTACGAGACCCTCCACGGGGCCAAGAAGGGCCTCAAGGACTTCATCGCCCCGCAGGGCATGTTCGAGGACCTCGGCCTGAAGTACGTCGGCCCGATCGACGGGCACGACATCGAGGCCCTGGAGTCGGCGCTGGCACGCGCCAAGCGCTTCGGCGGCCCGGTCATCGTGCACTGCCTCACCGAGAAGGGCCGCGGCTACCAGCCCGCCCTCCAGGACGAGGCCGACCGCTTCCACGCCGTCGGCAAGATCCACCCCGACACCGGACTGCCGATCGCCACGTCCGGCGCCGACTGGACGTCCGTCTTCGGCGAGGAGATGGTCAAGCTGGGCGAGGAGCGCGAGGACATCGTCGCGATCACCGCGGCCATGCTCCAGCCGGTGGGCCTGGACAGGTTCGCCAAGCGGTTCCCCGAGCGGGTCTACGACGTCGGCATCGCCGAGCAGCACGGCGCCGTGTCCGCGGCGGGCCTGGCGACGGGCGGTGTGCACCCCGTCTTCGCCGTCTACGCCACCTTCCTCAACCGCGCCTTCGACCAGGTCCTCATGGACGTGGCGCTGCACAAGTGCGGGGTCACCTTCGTCCTGGACCGCGCCGGCGTCACCGGCACCGACGGCGCCTCCCACAACGGCATGTGGGACATGTCGATCCTCCAGGTCGTCCCCGGGCTGCGGCTGGCCGCCCCGCGCGACGCCGACCAGGTCCGGGCACAACTGCGCGAGGCCGTCCAGGTCAAGGACGCCCCGACCGTCGTCCGCTTCTCCAAGGGCGCCGTCGGCCCCGCCGTCCCCGCCGTCGGCCGCGTCGGCGGCATGGACGTGCTGCGCGAGCCCGGCACCGACACCCCGGACGTGCTGCTCGTCTCCGTCGGCGCCCTCGCGCCGATGTGCCTGGAGATCGCCGACCTGCTCGACAAGCAGGGCATCTCCACCACCGTCGTCGACCCGCGCTGGGTCAAGCCCGTCGACGAGGCCATGGCCCCGCTCGCCGAGCGGCACCGCGTGGTCGTCACCGTCGAGGACAACTCCCGGGTGGGCGGCGTCGGCTCGACGATCGCGCAGGCCCTGCGCGACGCGGGCGTGGACGTCCCGCTGCGCGACTTCGGCATCCCGCCGCGCTTCCTCGACCACGCCTCCCGCGCCGAGGTGATGGCCGAGATCGGCCTCACCGCCCCCGACATCGCCCGCCAGGTCACCGGTCTGGTCTCCAAGCTGGACGGCCGGTTCGACCGTACGGCGGCCGAGGTCGACTCGGTTGAGCCCGCCCGGGACTGACCCCACGGGTACGCCCGGGACTGACCCCACGGGTATGCCCGGGACCTGTCCCACGGGTACGGCCGTATGGGCCGGTTTCGCCATCGTGATGGTGGTGAAACCGGCCCATCTGTGTGACTCCGCCCGTGTCGGGGCATGCGTACCACGCCCCCTCTCGATCATGTCGAGGACAAGCGTGGGAGGTATGACCGTGAGCAGCACACTCTTCCGGACGAAGAGAGTCGAGCAGTCCATCCTCGACACCGAGGAGCCAGAGCACGCGCTCAAGAAGTCCTTGTCCGCGCTGGACCTGACCGTCTTCGGTGTCGGTGTCATCATCGGCACCGGCATCTTCGTCCTGACCGGAACAGTCGCCAAGAACAACGCCGGACCCGCGGTGGCCCTGGCGTTCGTCGCGGCCGGCGTGGCCTGCGCCCTGGCCGCCCTCTGTTACGCCGAGTTCGCCTCCACGGTTCCGGTCGCCGGGTCCGCGTACACGTTCTCGTACGCCTCCCTCGGCGAACTGCCCGCCTGGATCATCGGCTGGGACCTGGTCCTGGAGTTCGCGCTCGGGACGGCGGTGGTGGCCGTCGGCTGGTCCGGCTACATCCAGTCGCTCATGGACAACGCGGGCTGGGAGATGCCCGCGGCCCTGGGCAGCCGTGAGGGCGCCGACGCCTTCGGCTTCGACATCCTCGCCGCCGCGCTGGTCCTGGTGCTCACCGGCATCCTCGTCCTCGGCATGAAGCTGTCCGCGCGGATCACCTCGCTCGTCGTCGCCATCAAGGTGACGGTCGTCCTGACCGTGATCATCGCCGGTGCCTTCTTCATCGACGGCGACAACTACGACCCGTTCATTCCGAAGCAGCAGGCCGTGGAGGCCGGCGAGAGTCTCCAAGCCCCGCTGATCCAGCTCATGTTCGGCTGGGCGCCCTCCAACTTCGGCGTGATGGGCATCTTCACCGCCGCCTCGGTCGTGTTCTTCGCCTTCATCGGCTTCGACGTCGTGGCCACCGCCGCCGAGGAGACCAAGAACCCGCAGCGCGACATGCCGCGCGGCATCCTCGGCTCCCTCCTGATCTGCACCACGTTGTACGTCCTGGTGTCGATCGTCGTCACGGGCATGCAGCACTACAGCCGGCTGTCCGTGGACGCCCCGCTCGCCGACGCCTTCAAGGCCACCGGGCATCCGTGGTACGCGGGCTTCATCAGCTTCGGCGCCGCCGTCGGCCTGACGACCGTCTGCATGATCCTGCTCCTCGGACAGACCCGGGTCTTCTTCGCGATGAGCCGGGACGGACTGCTGCCCCGCTTCTTCTCCCAGGTGCACCCGCGGTTCAAGACCCCGCACCGGCCGACCATCCTGCTCGGCGTGGTCATCGCGGTTCTCGCCGGCTTCACCCCGCTGACGGAACTCGCCGCCCTGGTGAACATCGGCACCCTGTTCGCCTTCGTCGTCGTGGCCATCGGCGTGATCATCCTGCGCAAGAGCCGCCCCGACCTGCACCGGTCCTTCCGCACCCCCTGGGTGCCGGTCATTCCCATCCTGTCGGTGTGCGCCTCGCTCTGGCTGATGATCAACCTGCCCGCCGAGACCTGGGTCCGGTTCGCCATCTGGATGGCCGCCGGGTTCGTCGTGTACTTCCTCTATGGCCGCTCCCACAGCCGCCTCGGACGGCACGAGGAGACGAGCGTGGCGGAGGTGGAGAAGGGAGAGCGCGGAGACACCGCGTAGTCGAGCCCCACGGCGCGGGACCGCGTACGGCGGCCGGCTACGGCCGAACCGTACGCGGCCCCGCCACCTCGGCCCCCAACTCCGTGACCCTCCGGCGCAGTTCCCGATCCGCGGTCACCACCAGGCAGGGCCGCCCGCCCGCGTGCGCGACGAGCTCGACCATGTGGTCGTCCCCGCTCCCGCCCGCGGCTCAACCCGCACGCCCGGCACGGACTCCACGCCCCGAGCCGCCCCCTCCACCACGAGCACGATCTCCACGGGCCCCGCACGCCCCGGCACCCCGTCCGCCGCCAGCAGGTCCCGCAGCCGCTCCGCGGCCCCCCGCCGATCCCGCCACCACCCGTCGGGCACCGACCCGACGACATTCGCGGCGTCGACGATCACGAGCAGGGGGGCGTCCTCGTTCATGGGGCAAGGGTCGCACGGCGTTCCACGGCGTTCACGGGCCGAGGACCGCCGGCTCACTCCGCGGCCCGGTCCTTGCCCCCGTCCTCCTCGAAGCTGGCGAAGTAGGCCGCCGCCATGTCCTCGTCCCCGTGCCCCAGCGCGGCCGCCCGCTCGAAGCGCCGCGCACTGGCCTCGGCCACGTCCAGGCGGGCGCCGTACCGCTCGCCCGCCTCCACGATGAGCCGCGCGTCCTTCGCCGCCGTACCCACCGCGAACTGGGCCGGGGACAGGCTGCCGTTCAGCACCAGTCCGGTCTTGGCGCGCAGGTACCCCATGTCGAGCGGGCCGCCGTCGATCACCTCGAAGAACCGCTGGGGATCGACGTCGAGGGCATCGGCCAGCGCCAGCACCTCACCGGCCGCGTTCGTCACCGCCAGCACCCAGCTGTTGGCGACCAGCTTGAGACGGGTCGCGCTGCCCGCCCCGCCGTCCTCACCGGTCCACACCGTACGGGCACCGACGGCCTCGAACACCGGCGTCACCGTCCGACGCCCCTCGACCGGTCCCGCCGCCAGCACGGTGAGCCGACCTGCCTCGGCGGGCTGGCGGGTGCCGAGCACCGGGGCGTCGTAGAAGACGAGGCCGTGCTCGCGGGCGAAGGCGGCCAGGTCGGCGATCCCCTCGACGCCGGCGGTCGTCGACTGCACCCACGCGACGCCGGGGCGCAGCGCGGGCGCCGCCGCACGCATGACGTCCAGCGTCGCGGGACCGTCGTACAGCATGGTCAGGACGACGTCGGCGCCCTGGACCGCCTCGGCGGGGGTGTCGGCGACGAACGCGCCGTCGGCGGCCAGGGGTTCGGCCTTGGCCCGGGTACGGTTCCAGGCGCGGACGGCGTGCCCGGCCTTCGCGAGGTTGCGGGCCATCGCGGCGCCCATGATGCCGGTGCCCAGGACGCTCACGGTGAGCTTGTCGGTCATGACGTCGACTTCCTGTTCTCGTACGGAGGTTGCTGCTGGGATCCAGCTTGCCCGGGGGCGGGGCCGCCCGGCGGGCAGGCCCCGAATAGAGTGAACCGGTGAACGGCGACTGGCTCATCCGCGGCCGCGACGGCCGCCTCAGTGTCTATCTGCCGACCGACGACGCCCTCCTGTGCCGGGCGGAACTCGGGCCCGGTGGCCCGTGGGGACCCCCACGCCGGGTCGGCGGCGACCAGAAGCTGCGCCCCGGCCCCGCGGTCGGCCAGGGCGTCGACGCCTACGCCCATCTGGCCGCCTGGCGACCGACGAAGCCGGGTGAGGCCGGGCTCGTCCACTCCACGCACTTCCGGCCCCGGCTGGCCGCCCTGGACTGGATCTCGATCGGCCACCCCGACAGGACCGGCGACCGCACCGGCACGCCCGCGGTCACGGTCGACGCGCAGGGGCGCGCCCATGTCTTCGTGCGCAACAAGGGCGGCGGCGTCAGCATGCGCGGCCAGAAGGCGGTCGGCGGCTGGGGGCCGTGGCGCGACCTCAAGGGGCGGGAGGCCGACGACCGGCTCGCCGCCGTGACGGGGGAGTCCGGGCTCGTCGAGCTGTACGCCGCCGCCCCCGGCGCCCTTCTGCACTGGCGGCAGGAGGAGCCGGGCAGCGTCCCGGTCCTGGAGGAGGCGATGGAGACCTCGGTCCGCCCGGGCACCCTGTACGCCCTCGCCACCTCCGCGGACCGCACCACCCTCTTCTACACGGACGACTCCGGCGACCTGTGCGCCTGGCGCCCCGGCGGCAAGCCGGTGACCCTGCTGGCGTCCGCGGGGCCCGGCCCGGTGGCCGCGATCCGCTGTGAACTCGACGGCCACGACTGCACGTTGCTCGCCCAGCGCTCGGCGAGCGGCCGGGTCGCCTTCGCCGCGTATCCGACGGAGCAGGAGTCGGCGGGCGCGTGGTGGACCGCGTCGGGGCCGCAGCTCCCGGCCGACGCGGTGGTGGCGCTGGCCGTGGACGAGACCGAGCGGGTGGTCGCCGCCACGGCGTCCCCGTCGACGGGGCAGCTGCTCATCACCCGGCGCAACGACGAGCCGGGGCTGGCGTTGGAGGCGTGGCGCGAGGTGTGAACGGTCGGCGGGGCGTTTCATCCGGAACGCCGGTCCAGGCGGTTCGGCCCCCAGGCACGTACCCGACGACGCCGGTGCCCCGCACACCAGGTCGGCGTGCGGGGCACCGGCGTGCACAGCGGAGCGGTTACGCGGGGACGCTCGCCACGCCCGGCGCCAGGAACTTCTTGCCGTTCACGCGCTCGGAGACACCCTCACGGTCCAGGTACGGCGTGATGCCGCCCAAGTGGAAGGGCCAGCCGGCGCCCGTGATCAGGCAGAGGTCGATGTCCTGGGCCTCGGCGACGACGCCCTCGTCGAGCATGAGCCCGATCTCCTGGGCGACCGCGTCCAGCACACGGGCACGGACCTGCTCCTCGGTCAGGACGACATCGCCCTGCTTCAGCAGCGCGGCGACCTCCGGGTCCAGCTCCGGCTTGCCGGAGTCGTAGACGTAGAAGCCGCGCTTGCCCGCCTTGACGACGGCCGCGAGGTTCGGGGAGACCTTGAAGCGGTCCGGGAAGGCCCGGTTGAGGGTCTCGGAGACGTGCAGACCGATCGCGGGACCGACCAGCTCCAGGAGGACCAGCGGCGACATCGGCAGGCCCAGCGGCTCGACCGCCTTCTCGGCGACCTCGACCGGCGTGCCCTCGTCGATGACGTTCTGGATCTCGCCCATGAAGCGGGTCAGGATGCGGTTCACGACGAACGCCGGGGCGTCCTTCACCAGAACCGCGGTCTTCTTCAGCTTCTTGGCGACACCGAACGCGGTGGCCAGCGAGGCGTCGTCCGTCTTCTCGCCGCGGACGATCTCCAGCAGCGGCAGCACCGCGACCGGGTTGAAGAAGTGGAAGCCGACGACCCGCTCGGGGTGCTTCAGCTTCGACGCCATCTCGGTGACCGACAGGGACGAGGTGTTGGTGGCGAGGATCGCGTGCGCCGGGGCGACCGCCTCGACCTCGGCGAACACCTGCTGCTTGACGCCGATCTCCTCGAACACGGCCTCGATGACGAAGTCCGCGTCCGCGAAGCCCTCGGCCTTGTCCAGGACACCGGTGACCAGGGCCTTGAGGCGGTTGGCCTTGTCCTGGTTGATACGGCCCTTGCCGAGCAGCTTGTCGATCTCGGCGTGGACGTAGCCCACACCCTTGTCGACGCGCTCCTGGTCGATGTCGGTCAGCACGACCGGCACCTCCAGACGGCGCAGGAACAGGAGCGCCAGCTGCGAGGCCATCAGACCGGCGCCGACGACACCGACCTTGGTGACCGGGCGGGCCAGGTTCTTGTCCGGGGCGCCCGCCGGGCGCTTGCCGCGCTTCTGCACCAGGTTGAACGCGTAGATGCCGGCCCGCAGTTCGCCACCCATGATCAGGTCGGCGAGGGCCTTGTCCTCGGCGTCGTAACCCTGCTGGAGGTCGCCGTTCTTGGCGGCGGCGATGATGTCCAGGGCGCGGTAGGCGGCCGGGGCGGCCCCGTGCACCTTGCCGTCCGCGATGAAGCGGCCCTTGGCGACGGCCTGGTCCCAGGCATCGCCGCGGTCGATCACCGGGCGCTCGACCTCGATCTCGCCCTTGAGGACGTTCGCGGTCCAGATCAGCGACTGCTCCAGGAAGTCGGCGCCCTCGAAGATGGCGTCGGCGATGCCCAGGTCGTAGACCTGCTGGCCCTTGAGCTGCTTGTTCTGGTTGAGGCTGTTCTCGATGATGACCTGCACGGCCTTGTCGGCGCCGATCAGGTTCGGCAGGATCGTGCAGCCGCCCCAGCCGGGGACCAGGCCGAGGAAGACCTCGGGGAGCGAGAACGCCGGGAGCGCCTTGGAGACGGTCCGGTAGGTGCAGTGCAGACCGACCTCGACGCCACCGCCCATCGCGGCGCCGTTGTAGTACGCGAAGGTCGGGACGGCGAGGCCCGCCAGGCGCTTGAAGACCTCGTGGCCGCCCTTGCCGATGGCCAGCGCGTCCTTGTGCTCCTTCAGCAGCTCGACGCCCTTGAGGTCGGCGCCGACCGCGAAGATGAACGGCTTGCCGGTGATGCCGACGCCGACGATGTCGCCGTCCGCGGCCTCCTTCTCGACCTGGTCGAGGGCGGCATTGAGGTTCGCCAGCGACTGCGGGCCGAAGGTGGTCGGCTTGGTGTGGTCGAAGCCGTTGTCCAGCGTGATGAGCGCGAAGCGCCCGGCGCCGTACGGCAGGTCGAGGTGACGTACGTGCGCGGACGTCACGACCTCGTCCGGGAACAGCTCGGCCGCGCCCTTCAGGAGCTCAGCGGTGGTGCTCACTTGTTGCCTCCGTCGAAGTGCGGGTTCTCCCAGATGACCGTCGCGCCCATGCCGAAGCCGACGCACATGGTGGTCAGGCCGTAGCGGACCTGAGGCTGCTCCTCGAACTGACGGGCGAGCTGCGTCATCAGACGCACACCCGACGAGGCCAGCGGGTGACCGAACGCGATGGCGCCGCCGTACTGGTTGACGCGCTCGTCGTCGTCCGCGATGCCGTAGTGGTCGAGGAAGGCCAGGACCTGGACGGCGAAGGCCTCGTTGATCTCGAAGAGGTTGATGTCCTCCATGGACAGGCCCGCCTTGGCGAGGGCCTTCTCCGTGGCCGGGATCGGGCCGTAGCCCATGACCTCCGGCTCGACGCCCGCGAAGGCATAGGAGACGAGGCGCATCTTGACCGGGAGGTTGTGCTCCCGGGCGAAGTCCTCGGACGCGATGATCGAGGCGGTGGCGCCGTCGTTCAGACCGGCCGCGTTACCGGCGGTGACCCGCCCGTGCACGCGGAACGGCGTCTTCAGGCCCTGGAGGTTCTCCAGGGTGGTGCCCGGGCGCATCGGCTCGTCGGCCGTCACCAGGCCCCAGCCCGTCTCGCCGGCCTCAGGGTTGGTGCGGCGTACGGAGATCGGGACCAGGTCGGCCTGGATCTTGCCGTTGGCGTACGCCTTGGCGGCCTTCTCCTGGGAGCGCACGGCGTACTCGTCGGCGCGCAGCTTGGTGATCTGCGGGTAGCGGTCGTGCAGGTTCTCGGCGGTCATGCCCATGAACAGCGCCGACTCGTCGACCAGCTTCTCGCTGACGAACCGCGGGTTCGGGTCCACGCCCTCGCCCATGGGGTGGCGGCCCATGTGCTCGACACCACCGGCGATGACGGCGTCGTAGGCACCGAAGGCGATCGAACCGGCGACGGACGTCACGGCGGTCAGGGCGCCGGCGCACATACGGTCGATGGAGTAGCCGGGCACCGACTGCGGCAGCCCGGCGAGGATGCCGGCCGTACGGCCGAGGGTCAGGCCCTGGTCACCGATCTGGGTGGTCGCGGCGATGGCGACCTCGTCGATCTGCTTCGGGTCGAGACCGGGGTTGCGGCGCAGCAGCTCCCGGATCGCCTTCACGACGAGGTCGTCGGCGCGGGTCTCGTGGTAGATGCCCTTCGGGCCCGCCTTGCCGAACGGGGTGCGGACGCCGTCGACGAAGACGACGTCCCTGACGGTACGAGGCACGATGGCTCTCCTCCAGGGTGCGGGATGGCACTACTGCTGCGCGGCACGCTCGCTGAGCGCGCGCTCAGGCCCATGCTACTTACGAGTAACGTAGCTGCACAGTCCTGAGGACGGGAGCGGCGAAGGTCACACCCCGGGACTCCGGCACTCGCGGCCCCATCTCCGCCAATCGGCGGCACGGTCCTGATCGGCTCGATGACGGCGTACGCCGTCGACCGCTTCAGCTTCCACTCCAAGAAGCTGGTCGTGGCCCTGTTCCTTTCTGTCCATGCCGTCGGAGGATCTTGGCGTGATCTCGACGCTCCTGTTCCGCTTCAAGGGCCCGTTCGGCGCCCACTGGGAAACGATCTCGGCAGGAGCGGTGCCGGTGATCCTGCCGACGCTGATCGTCTTCCTGCTGCTTCAGCGGTTCGTCTCCAACGGTTTCACGCGAGGCGCGAGCAGGTGAGTCGCTGCGGCGACCAGGCGGACAGCCAGGCGGACAACTAGGCGGACAACGCGGCAACGAGAACCGGTGTGACCTGCTCGACCTGCCAGGCCCGAGCCCCATGACCAGCCAGCGCCTCGGCGATCGACTCGGCGTCGACCACCTTCGGCGGCTCCCAGCAGACCCGGCGCACGGTGTCCGGCGTGATCAGGTTCTCCTGCGGCATGTTGAGCTGCTCGGCCAGCGCCGAAACGGCGGCCCGAGCCGCGGACAGCCGAGCCGCGGCAGCCGGATCCTTGTCGGCCCAGGCCCGCGGCGGCGGCGGCCCGGTCACCGGCTGCCCCGGCGCCGGCAGCTGCGAGTCGCTCAACGCCTTCGCACGATCGACGGCGGCCTGCCACTGCTCCAGTTGCCGCCTGCCCATCCGATGCCCGAACCCGTTGAGCGCGGCCAGGGCATGCACATTCGCCGGCAGGGAGAGCGCGGCCTCCACGATGGCCGTGTCGCTGAGCACCTTGCCCGGCGACACATCCCGCTTCTGAGCGATACGGTCCCGCGTCTGCCACAGCTCCCGCACCACGGCCAGCTGCCGACGCCGCCGCACCTTGTGCATCCCGGACGTCCGCCGCCAGGGATCCTTGCGCGGCTCGGCGGGCGGCGCGGCCGCGATCGCGGCGAACTCCTGGTGCGCCCACTCCAGCTTGCCCTGCCGGTCCAGCTCCTTCTCCAGCGCGTCGCGCAGATCGACGAGGAGCTCGACGTCCAGCGCCGCGTACCGCAGCCACGGCTCGGGCAGCGGCCGGGTCGACCAGTCGACGGCCGAGTGCCCCTTCTCCAGGACGAAGCCCAGCACGCCCTCGACCATCGCACCGAGGCCGACCCTAGGGAACCCGGCGAGCCGCCCGGCCAACTCGGTGTCGAACAGCCGAGTCGGGACCATGCCTATGTCGCGCAGACAGGGCAGATCCTGGGTGGCCGCGTGCAGCACCCACTCCACGCCGGAGAGCGCCGCACCGAGACCCGACAGATCGGGACAGGCCACGGGATCGATCAGCGCCGAGCCCGCGCCCTCGCGGCGCAGCTGCACCAGATAGGCGCGCTGGCCGTAGCGGTAGCCGGACGCGCGTTCGGCGTCGACGGCGACGGGGCCGGAGCCGGCGGTGAAGGCGGCGGTCACCTCGGCGAGCGCGGCCTCGTCGGCGATCACGGGCGGAACGCCCTCGCGGGGCTCCAGCAAAGGAATCGGCGCCTCCGTAACAGAAGATCCGCCGTCGTCCGGAGGGGCGCCTCCGGTGGTTCGCAGTGAGCTGTCTGCTGCGGTTTCTTGGGCGTCGGTCACCTGTCAAGGGTATCCGTACGGACGAACGTCTGACCTGCGCCTTCCGGACACATTGGCGCTGACCTGCGCAAACACGTCTCGTCGTTTCTCACGGCCGACCGGTGCTTCTCGGCCACGTGCGCCCTCGATGTGCCCTGCAGATCGGTACGGATCATGCCGAGATGGACGTAGGGCACTCCCGGCGGCGGGCCTGCGGCACATGACGCACGCGGCCGCGCTCCGTGCGGAAGGCAGGGGACGCGGTGGAATCGTGTCCCCTGCCTCAGGCGGGTCCCTAGTCCTCCGGGGTGGGGGTGGCCGGGCGGAGGGTGGAGACGAAGGTCTGGTAGTCCTCGAGGACGTCCTGGAGCTGACTCCTCTTCGCCGTCAGCGCGATCTCGATCTCGGCGCGTTCACTGCGCCGCTGCTCGTTCTCCAGCACCAGGATGAACTGGCTCTGCGCCAGCTCCATCGGCTGCCCGTTGACGGTGGCCTGGATGCGCAGGTTCTGCACGATCCCCGGGGCGTCGATGAGACCCGGCGCCGGCGAGGTGCCCACCTCGGTGCGCTTGACGACGTCGACGGCGCCGATGTTCTCGCGCAGTCGCCGCACCGACTCCTCGGCGAGGCTGTGCAGGCTCGACGAGCCCTCGAGGGTGCGGCCGGTGACCGTGATGTTCGGCATGAAGCCCTGGCCCCGGGAGGCCAGGTGCAGGGCGACGAAGGCGGCGTGCGGGGCGCCGACCTCGTCCGGAGGTGCCGACTGCCAGCCCTGCGGAAGCTCGATGGTGAGCGGGACCGGAAGTGTGCCCGGCATGGTGGATCAACTCCTTGCGGTACGGCTTTCGACGGTACGGGAAGCGACGGGGAAGAGGCGACGGCGGGCAGCCCCGGGCGGGGCCGCCCCGCGGCGGTCAGTCGAACCAGTCCCCGATCGCGTCGACCGCGTCGCCGGCCGCGTCGGTGACCTTGCCCGGGTCGATCTCGATCTGGCCGCCGAGCTTGCCGCCGACGCCGAGGCCGATGCCCAGGTCGCCGCCGATGACGATCTTGCCGTCCTTCACGCCGGCGTCGAAGTGGGCCTCGGCGCCGGCGCCGGCCCACGCCTCCGCCGTGCCGCCGACGCCGATACCGGCGACGGAGGCGTGCCCCTCGGCCGTGGCCTTGGCACCGGCGAAGGCCTCGCCGCCGACGTGGACACCGTCCGTGCCGACGGAGCCCTTGACGCCGGCCTCGGCGCCCACGTAGGCCTCGCCCTTGCCGGATGCCTCGAACCGACCGACCTCGTACTTGCCTTCGGCCGTGGCCTGGGCGAGATACGCCTTGCCGGACGCCTGTGCGGTGGCGTTCCCGTCCCTGAGTCCCACCCCGGCGGAGCCCTCGACGCCGAGGAGGTTGACGCCGGTCTTGCCGGAGACCTCGCCGCCCGCGAACTCGCCGCGGCCCCTGGCCTCGGCGCCCCAGACCTTGGCGTCGGCCGCGACGGAGGGGCCGGCCACGGTGATGCCCGGTCCCTTGCCCTCGCGCAGCGCTTCCCGCTGCTGCTGCGTCATGTTCTTGTGGTCGCCCCAGGCCCCGAGGGGCCGCATGTCGGGTGCCCGTTCCAGCTCGGCGAGTTGCTTGGACGTCGCGCCTGTGTTGTCCTGCGCCGCTTCGGAGGCCCAGAAAAGCCAGTCGGGCGCGTTGTCACCCCCACCGCCCTGCGCCTTGAACTTCTCGGCCGCCGCGTCGCCCTCCGACTGGACGTGGGCGCGCGCTGATTCCAGCAGCTGCGCGCCGCCGCTCTCGTCGCCCCCTTCGTACAGCCGGACGGCTTCCCCCGCCTGCTCCTGGGCCCATGTGAGAGCTCTGGCGTAGTCCCGCAGCGCCCCTGCGGCCGCGCTGAGGGAATCCGAGCCGCGGTACCACTTCTGCTTCTGGCCCGAGAAGTCCTCCCAGAAGGCGTCGCCGGCCTTTCCCTGCCAGCCGGGGATGCGGACGGAGCCGAGCTCGTCCCCGATGCCGTCGAGGGTCTTCGCATGGCCGTCGAGCTTGTCCGCGCAGCCCGTGAGCTTCGACGGGTTTCCCGGGATGAGTTCGCGCGGATCCTGGGTTGATCCGAGTTGTGCCGCCATCGCTTCCCCGTCAGTAGCTCGAGCCGGCGACCGCGGGCCCGGTGAAGTGGTTCTGGGACTGCTGCTCGGCGTGCTCGTAGGACGCGGCGTTCTCGTCCAGCTTGTCCGCCGAGCTCTCCCCGTCCTCCTTCATCGGGCTCTTGATGGCCTCCATCCAGGTGGCCATCAGCCGGCTGAACTCCTTGGCCGCGTCCCCGTGGCCGAAGTCGCCGCTGGAGTCCCCGAGTTCGCCGAGCTTCACCTTGTCGCTCCTGCCCACGGAGTCCTTGATCTTCTTGGCGGCCGACCGCAGCTCGGATGGCTCGACGTCGAACTGGCCCATCCGCTCCCCCTCTACGTCCGAGAGGGTGCGAACTCGCGTCCGCACCCTGATTGTTGAGAACGTCGACAGGGTCTCTCAAGGCCAGGACGCGGCGTCACCGCCCCTGGTCATCACCATGATCCCTACCGGGAAGCTTCATAGTGCGGTCGAATCGTGTGCCTCAGGAGAGCGGCGGGTGCCGAAGCCAGGAGCTACGGCGCCTGCGGAGGCGGGGCGGGTGACAGGGCTCCCAAGTGGCCGACGGCGTCGACGAGATACTCAAGGGGCTCGTCGAGCGTCTCGCTGCTCAGGGCGGTCTGCGCGCGCCAGGTGATCAGCTGACCGTCGTGGAGGCGGAGCGGCAGCTCGCGGGCGCGGGGGTCGGACGTGAGGAACTCCGCCAGGCCGCCGAGCACCACCGCCCGGGCGCGCTCCTCGTCGCGAGAGACGATGTGGAAGTCCTCGTCGAGCTGCGGGATTCCCACCGTCATGGCCCTGCCCCGTGTGATGGTGTCGAGCCACCCGTCGCGGTAGACGCGCAGGTCCGGAACCTCCACGCCCAGGTTCAGGGCCCAGACGGAGTGGACGATGACGTTCGTCGTGTTCGTGTCGATGTCGCTGTTGTAATAGCGGTACTCGAAGGCGCGGAAGCCGAATCCGCGGTGAGTGCCGCTGACGACGTTGTCCCCCGGGATGCCGCTGGCCTTGACCGGGAGCGGCTCGGCCCCCTGGTACGCGTCGACGAGGCCCGGCACCAACTCCTCGTAAGTCCACCCGCGGCTCTCGACGAGCGACTGCAGCTCTGCGTACGCCTCTTGTATCTCGCGCTTCTTGCGGGCCTTGCGCCGGTTCACCCACACGACGAGCGCCGCGATGGCGCCGCACCACAGCAGGATCAGGACTGCTTCCATTCCACTCATGGGGCCAGCATCCCCCGCTGCCTCTGTCCGGGCCCGTCACCCTGGCGCTCCATCACAATCCGCACGTCGTGATCACACATTTCCCACGCGCCCGGCCGGGCGCGTGGGCTGAGCGGCCGCCTGGCTCAGGAGGGCTTCTCGTCGACCTCGATGTCGTATTTGATCGTGTCGCCGTCGACGGAGGTGACCTTGGTGGTCACGCCGAAGCTGGTGCCGTCGGTCGCGGTGAGCCTGCAGCGCAACGAGGTCCCGACCTTGCCGACGAGGTCCTCGGGGCAGGTGACGTCCGGCTTCGGCTGACCCGTCTGCGCGGCGAGCTTCTCGGCCACCGTGTTCGCCACCTCCTCCTTGGACAGCTTGGCCTCCGAGGAGCAGCCCACCAGCAGCGCGGCGGCGGCTGCGGCGGCGAGGCTCCAGGAGGCCGAGGAAGAGGAGGACTTGGGCATGACGGGCTCCGTTCGGGGCGGCAGGATGACGAGGGGCGGAGGGTGACGCTCGTCAGTGCGACTGTCTATCAGCCCGGGCGGCCCGCCTGGCGGGTCTTCACATGCTCCCGCTCCCGCCCGCGAGTGATCTTCACTTGCGATCTTCCCGAACCGACGGGGCGGCGCTGGTCAAGAGCTCTGTGGATGGACAGCGCCCGCCGACGGAACGTTCCGTCGGCGGGCGCCTGAGGGTCGTGAACCAGTCAGGGAAGAGAGAGATCCGGTTCACGACGGGTGAGGACGTGAGTGGGGATCAGCGGCCCATCCCGTTCACGTCAGTGAATGATCAAGCCTTCAAGGGGGGTGCGGTGACGCGTCGTGGCGGGTGGTGGGTGTGGTGTCAGTGGATGATGCCCGTCCGCAGGGCCACGGCGACCATGCCGGCGCGGTCACCGGTGCCGAGCTTGCGGGCGATCCGGGCGAGGTGGCTCTTGACGGTGAGGGCGGACAGGCCCATCGAGACGCCGATCGCCTTGTTCGACTGGCCCTCCGCCACCAGCCGCAGCACCTCGACCTCACGACCGGAGAGCTCGCGGTAGCCGCCCGGGTGGCTCGGAGCACCCGGGTGGCGACGGTGCATGCGGGCGGCGGCAGCGCCGATGGGGGCCGCACCGGGCCGGGTGGGGAGCCCGACGTTGGTGCGGGTGCCGGTGACGACGTATCCCTTCACGCCACCGGCGAGGGCATTGCGTACGGCACCGATGTCGTCGGCGGCGGAGAGGGCGAGGCCGTTGGGCCAGCCCGCGGCGCGGGTCTCCGACAGGAGGGTGAGGCCGGAGCCGTCGGGCAGGTGGACGTCGGCGACGCAGATGTCGCGGGGGTTGCCGATGCGGGGACGAGCCTCCGCGACGGACGAGGCCTCGATGACATCACGCACACCGAGCGCCCAGAGGTGGCGGGTGACGGTGGAGCGGACGCGGGGATCGGCCACGACCACCATGGCGGTCGGCTTGTTCGGGCGGTAGGCGACCAGGCTTGCGGGCTGCTCAAGGAGAACGGACACCGGGCCTCCTGGGGTGCGGGGACGGCTTTCAAGGTCACAGTCGTCTTCGGCACCAAACCCATGGCCCTTTAGGGAAAGATCACGATTTAGTGAGTAACAATTGGGGCAATTCAGACACGTGGTCGATCGTTCGGTGAACCAATCGGTTCGATCGCGAACTTTTCCTGACCGAAAGTGGCCGTATCGACAAAGTGACGGTCAAGTCGGTGGTGTCGCGTCGCGACGGTCGCACAGGCGGTGGGTCAGCGCGCCTGCGGGTCGCGGCGCTGCGGCAGCGTCACCACCGACGCGTCGCCCGGGCCCGCCGGAGGCAGGCCCGCGACCTGGGCGAGCAGATCGCACCAGGACGTCAGATGAGCCGCGGTGTCCGGAACGCCGCCCAGACCCTCCCGCGGGGTCCAGGAGGCGCGGATCTCGATCTGCGACGCCGCCGGGCGCTCGGACAGACCGCCGAAGTAGTGGGAGCTCGCGCGCGTGACGGTACCGCTCGGTTCGCCGTACGACAGCCCGCGCGCCTGGAGCGCACCGGTCAGCCAGGACCAGCACACCTCGGGCAGCAGCGGGTCGGCGGCCATCTCCGGCTCCAGCTCCGCGCGCACCAGGGTCACCAGCCGGAAGGCACCGCGCCAGGCGTCGTGCCCGGCCGGGTCGTGCAGCAGCACCAGGCGGCCGTCGGCCAGGTCCTGGTCGCCGTCGACGACGGCGGCCTCCAGCGCGTACGCGTAAGGAGCCAGACGCTGGGGCGCCTTCGTCTGCTCGACCTCGATCTGCGGCCGCACCCGGCTGCCGCGCAGGGCGTCCACCGCGGCACGGAAGGCGGGCGGAGCCGTACTGCTCGAATGCCGGTCCGCCTCCCCGGTCCCCTTCGCGTCATCCATCCCGCCCGTGCCGTCCGACAGTCGTTCCTGAGCCGCAGCCATGCGGGAAGATTAAGGGGAACCGGGGCTTCGTGCCGGGCTAGACACCCCGTTCCCGGTGTCGGCGTGGCCGTCATCGGGGCTGCCGCCCCCGGACCTTGGGCGGCCGGCGCCGTGCGAGACTTGCCACCGTGAGTGCCAACAACACGCAGCCGACGCCGCCGACCGCCACGCCCGACGCAGTCAAAGACGCAGCCTTCCTCAAGGCGTGCAGGCGCGAACCCGTGCCGCACACGCCCGTGTGGTTCATGCGGCAGGCCGGGCGCTCCCTGCCGGAGTACCGCAAGGTGCGCGAGGGCATCCCGATGCTCGAGTCCTGCATGCGGCCCGAGCTGGTCACCGAGATCACCCTCCAGCCCGTGCGCCGGCACAACGTGGACGCGGCGATCTTCTTCAGTGACATCGTCGTCCCGCTCAAGGCCATCGGCATCGACCTCGACATCAAGCCCGGCGTCGGCCCGGTCGTCGAGCAGCCGATCCGCACCCGCGCCGACCTGGACCGGCTGCGTGACCTGACCCCCGAGGACGTCTCCTACGTCACCGAGGCCATCGGCCTGCTCACCCGTGAGCTCGGCCCGACCCCGCTCATCGGCTTCGCCGGCGCGCCTTTCACCCTCGCGAGCTACCTCGTCGAGGGCGGTCCGTCGCGTACGTACGAGAACGCCAAGGCGATGATGTACGGCGACCCCGAGCTCTGGGCCGATCTGCTCGACCGCCTCGCCGACATCACGGCCGCCTTCCTGAAGGTGCAGATCGAGGCCGGCGCCTCCGCCGTCCAACTCTTCGACTCCTGGGTCGGCTCCCTCGCCCCCACCGACTATCGGCGCTCGGTGATGCCCGCCTCGGCGAAGGTCTTCGACGCCGTCGCCGGGTACGGCGTCCCGCGCATCCACTTCGGCGTCGGCACCGGTGAGCTGCTGAAGCTCATGGGCGAGGCCGGCGCGGACGTCGTCGGCGTCGACTGGCGCGTCCCGCTGGACGAGGCCGCCCGCCGCGTCGGCCCCGGCAAGGCGCTCCAGGGCAACCTCGACCCGACCGTGCTGTTCGCCACCCCCGAGGCGATCGAGGCCAAGACCCGCGAGGTCCTCGACGCGGCGGCGGGCCTGGAGGGCCACGTCTTCAACCTCGGTCACGGCGTCATGCCGTCCACCGACCCGGACGCACTGACCCGGCTCGTCGAGTACGTCCACACGCGGACGGCACGCTGAACCGCATGCGTGGGCCACTTGGCGCCCGCGCCCGTGCCCGTGCCCGCGACGCGATCGGCTCTCTCTTCCGCGGAGCGCTACGTGACCGGCGGGGCGCCCAGTCCCGCCCAGCTCCGCTCCAGTCCGGCGCCTAGGTGCTCGAACCCGGTTCCCGCTCCTACGAGGACCTGGCGGCCGAGCGCGACCTCGCTCAGGTCGCCGTCATCACCGCCCTGGCCCGCTGGCGAACAAGTCGCCCCAGCGCCAAGGGAGTTGACCTCAACTGCCATTGAGGTTGCAGCATGATCGCACCGGTTCACCGATCGATCTGGGTGAACCGGTGCATTCGTGGATGTGATGAAGGGAAGCTTCATGCTGGCAGCAGTGTTCAGTGCCTTCGGCGGCCCCGAGGTGCTGGAAGTGAGCGAGGTCGACAAGCCCGCTCCGGCCCGCGACGAAGTGCGCGTCCGGGTCAGGGCCGCGGGGGTGCAGGCGTACGACTGCGCCGTCCGGGGCGGTTGGAACCCCCCTGGCACGACCATCGAGTTCCCGCAGATCGTCGGTAACGACTTCGCCGGTGTCATCGACGAGGTCGGTGCGGATGTCACGGGCTTCGCGGTGGGTGACGAGGTCTTCGGCTGGGCCGTGCTGTCGTGCTACGCCCAGTACCTGGCCGTCTCCGCCGACCAACTGGTGGCCAAGCCGGCGAACATGTCGTGGGAGGTGGCCGGAGCGTTCTCCGCCTCGGCGCAGACCGCGCACACCGCCCTGCGGGCGCTGGAGGTGGGCCAGGGGGACACCCTGCTCGTGCACGCCGCGGCCGGGGGCGTGGGAACAGTCGCGGTGCAGTTGGCCAAGGCATGGGGCGCCACCGTCATCGGCACCGCCGGCGAGCGCAATCACGACTACCTTCGTTCCCTCGGCGCCATTCCCGTCACCTACGGCGAGGGGCTCGCCGACCGTGTCCGCGAGCAGGCGCCGCACGGGGTGACCGCCGCTCTCGACGCCATCGGAGGCGAGGCACTGGACGTCTCCGTGGAACTGGTCAAGGACCGCGACCGGATCGGCACCCTCGTCGACTTCGCACGGACCGAGGAACTGGGCGTCCGGGCCCTCTTCAGCCAGCGGTCCGCTACCCGGCTCCAGGAGCTCGCCGACCTGTACGCCCGTGACGAACTGCGCGTGGAGATCTCCCGTGTGTTCCCGCTGGAGTCCGCCGCCGACGCTCACCGCGAGGTCGAGACCGGACATGTGCGCGGCAAGATCGTTCTGAGCATCCCCTGAGCAAGCCGGCCGGACCGCTCCACCGCCCGCAGCGAGGGGGTCTCATGAAGATCGAAATCTTTTCGGACGTGCTCTGCCCCTGGTGCTACATCGGCAAGCGCCGCATCCGGGCGGCGCTGGAGGCCTTCGCCCACCGTGACCGGCTGGAAGTCGTCTGGCGAAGCTTCGAACTGGCGCCGGAACTGGACCGCACTCCCGGGGTGACGGCCGCGCAGGCCATGGAACAGTGGATGGACCCGGCAGCCGTACCCGCGCGCGTGCGGCTCATCAAGGACAACGGACGTCAGGAGGGCCTGGAGCTCAATCTGGAGCGCTCCAGGCCGATCAGCACGTTCGACGCCCATCGGCTCAGCCATCTCGCCGCCCACCGCGGCCAGGCCGACGAGATCCTGGAGCGGCTGTTCCACGCCTACCACACCGAGGCCGTCAACGTCGCCGACCACGACGTGCTGGCACGGCTGGCCGTCGAAGAGGGCCTGGATGCCGGGGAGGTGCGGGCGCTGCTCGACGGGGACGCGTACGCCGACGACGTCCGCGCGGACGAGCGAAGGGCCCGTGCTCTCGGAGTGTCCGGCGTGCCCTCTGTCGTCGTGGACGGGATGTGCCCTGTCCCCGGCGTGATGCCTCCCGCCGAACTCGCGTCCGTCCTAGAGCAGGCCTGGGCACGTGGCGGCGGTCGCGCGGAGGCACCCGTCGAGGGGTGACGGCCGTGCGCGACTCCCGCTGAAGAGGCGTCGCCGTTCGTGGGCGCGGTGTTCTTCCCTTCCACCCACCTCTACCTCTCCTCGCTGGAGGCTCTCTGATGGCTTCGGCCACGCCATCCACCTCGTCCGCTTCCGGCTTACCTCACCGGGCGACCTTGGTCGTCCTGATGCTCGCCTCGACGCTCACGGTGATGGCGGGCGCCATCATCGCCCCCGTTGTCGGCGTGATCCGCGGTGAGCTGGGCGTCAGCGGCACCAGCGCGGGACTGATTCTCACGGCGCACGGCCTGTCCCTGGCCGTTGTCAGTCCGTTCGTCGGGTGGGCGATCGACCGCTGGGGACTTCGCATCCCCCTGGTCAGCGGGCTCCTGCTCTACGGAGTCGCCGGCGGCGCCGGGCTGCTCACCGAGTCCTACGGGGCGCTGATCGTCAGCCGCTTCCTCTTCGGTGTCGGCGCGGCCGCGGTGTTCACCGGTACGACGGTGGCCCTGCTGGCGCTCTACCAGGGTGCGGAACGCGACCGGGTGGCAGGCTGGCGTTCCACCGCCATCAGCCTGGGCGGCATCATCTGGCCGCTGCTCGGCGGCGCTCTCGGTGAGCTGTCCTGGCACGGGCCCTTCGCCATCTACCTTCTCGGCATCCCGGTGGGCGTGGCCATGCTCCTTGTGATGCCCGACCTTCCGGCTGAAGGACGCGGGACGCGCGGTGGTGCGGTGCGGCTGCTGCGCGAGCACCCCCGGCTGCCGGCGCTGTACGCGCTGTCGTTGTTCGGCTCCTTCCTCTTGTACGTGATGGCCGTCTTCCTGCCTCAGCTGCTCACCGAGAACGGCATCGAGGAACCGTTCACGATCTCTCTCATCACCACCAGCACATCCGTCGGGGGAAGCCTGATCGGACTCGTCTACGCGAAGATGAAGGCCGGGCTCGGCTACCAGAACCTGCTGCGGCTGGCCGTCGTCGCCTGGATCCTGGCCTTCCTGATCACCGGACTGTCGGACCATGCCGCGCTCCTGACGGCGTCGGCGTTCCTGTTCGGTCTCGGCAGCGGCCTGTCCGTCCCCGCCCTCGCCATGCTGATCGGGGAAACCGCGCCGCCGGCCAGGCGCGGTCAGGCGATGTCGCTGTCCGGAACCGCGAACTTCACGGGACAGTTCGTTGCACCACTCGTCATCGGCCCGGTCGTCGGGGCCACTTCGATCGCCGCGGGCTTCCTCGTCGGGGCGGTGCTGGGCGGACTCGTCCTGCTGCTGCTCCTGCTGGTCAGGGTCAGCCCACGGACAGCGCAGCCCGCGCCCGGTGTCCAGGACCGCGTCGACGAGGACGACACGGGCGGCGCTTCCACCGACACGGCATCGGTGTAGTCCGGGTACCTCCCTCCCCGCCTGCCCGGGGCAGCCCCGCCGCGCCCTCCTGCCGAACAGCGGGCCGCGCGATTCCCGACTGGCCCCGGCGCCGGGCAACCGCCCCTCGACCCGCCGCTCGCCTCGCACACCGGGCGCAGCGCATCGCGGCTCAGGGCACGTCGAACGGCGTCAGCGGCCTGACGGCTTCCTCGATCCGCGCGCCGCGGCGGGCGAGATCGCCTGCCGGTTCGTCGTGGCGGTCATCCGGCCGCCGGCGAGTCGACACCGTCAACGAGTTCGCCACCGGTCACGGCAGGCGCCGCTGCCGCTGTCGGGGCAGCACCGGCGACCGGCCGCCTCAGGGAAACCCCTGGCCGGCACGGGATTCCTCGGCTGGTCTCGACGGCTGCAGGGGCGTCCAGTTCTCACCAGCCGCCCGGCCGTGCGCGCCTCCCGAACAGCAAGGCGCCCGGATCGGGTGGCGGGGGAGTGCCCGGGCGCAGCGGCCAGGCCAGCGCCATCCCGGCCAGGAAGCCGACGATGTGCGCCGCGTACGCCACGGTGCCCGCGTCGGAGACGCCCTCGCCGTTCGAGTACACCGCCTGGAGCAGGAACCAGAAGCCGAGGACCAGCCAGGCCGGCAGCCGCAGGGGCAGGAAGATCAGGAACGGGACGAGGACCCACACCCTGGCCTTCGGATAGAGCACGAGATAGGCGCCCAGCACCCCCGCGATGGCCCCGGAGGCGCCGATCAGCGGGGCGGCGGAGTCGGCGTTGAACAGCGCGAAGCCGTAGGACGCCGCGTAGCCGCAGACGACGTAGAAGAGCAGATACCGCACGTGGCCCATGCGGTCCTCGATGTTGTTGCCGAAGATGAGCAGGAAGAGCAGATTGCCCAGCAGGTGCAGCCAGCTGCCGTGCAGGAACATCGCGGTGAGGACGGACAGCGCCGGGGACTTGTCGTAGTCCGGCGGGCCGACCACGCAGCCGGGGCCCTGGGGACCGAGGGCGATCTCACCGGTGGGGACCACTCTCGGCATCCGGTCGTGGATCAACTCGCGTGGCACCGCCGCGTAGTGGTCCAGGAACGCGTGCAGATGGCACAGCTGGGCCAGGCTGCTCTCCCCGGCCACGGATGCGGCCATGCCGGGCGTGGACAGGAAGGCGAGGACGTTCGCGGTGATCAGCGCGTAGGTGACCCAGGGGGTGCGGCGCGCCGGGTTCACGTCATGGACGGGGATGACCACGACAGGTATGTGCCCGGGATACGTCCGGCGAATCGGTGAACATCGTCGGCGCCGCGTGCGTATGTCTCGGCAACCTACGTGAGGAACAGGTGATGAACGACCGAGTTACTCCTCCGATCCACGCGTTGCCCGACGGTGAGGCCGAGCTCGCCGTGGTGCTGCGGTTGCCGTGGGAAGACGTCGCCCGGCTGGGGCAGGAGGCGGGGCGGCTGGCTTCGCAGTTGCAGCGGCCGGTGACGTTGGACGAGGCCGTCAGCCATCGGTTGCGGTCGGCGAGGACCGCTGCGCATGCGAAGCCGGCGGGGGAGCAGCCGGCCGCCGCCATGCCGGCCAGCGCGTCTGTGTCGCCGTTGCCTTCTCGGGCGCCGTCGGAGCAGGCCCGGCAGGCCATCGAGCGGATCAACGGAACCGCGTAGGCGCCGTGGGCCCCTGGGCCGGCTGTCGTACCGCTTTCGACGCCTTGCGGGCCGCCACCAGTACCGGGTCCCACACGGGGGAGAACGGTGGCGCGTACCCCAGGTCCAGGGACACCATCTGCTCCACCGTCATCCCCGCCGTCAGTGCCACCGCCGCGATGTCGACCCGCTTGCCCGCGCCCTCCCGGCCCACGATCTGGACGCCCAGCAGTCGGCCCGTGCGGCGTTCGGCGAGCATCTTGACCGTCATGGGGGAGGCGTTCGGGTAGTAGCCCGCGCGGCTCGTCGACTCGATCGTGGCGGTGACGTACTGCAGCCCGGCCCTGCGCGCGTCCTTCTCGCGCAGGCCCGTGCGGGCGATCTCCAGGTCGCAGACCTTGCTGACGGCCGTGCCGACCACGCCGGGGAACGTGGCGTAGCCGCCCGCCGCGTTCGTGCCGATGACCTGGCCGTGCTTGTTGGCGTGCGTGCCGAGGGCGATGTGGCGTTCCTGGCCCGAGACCAGGTCGAGGACCTCCACGCAGTCGCCGCCCGCCCAGATGTTCTCGTGGCCGCGCACGCGCATCGCGAGGTCGGTGAGCAGACCGCCGTGGCTGCCGAGGGGGAGGCCGGCCGCCCGCGCCAGCGTGGTCTCCGGGTGGACGCCGATGCCCAGGACGACCACGTCGGCCGGGTACTCGGCGTCCTCCGTGGCGACCGCGCGCACCTGGCCGTCCCCGCCGGTGAGGATCTTGGTCACCTCGGCGTCGTCGACCATCGTGATGCCCAGGCCCGCCATGGCCTCGTGCACCAGACGGCCCATGTCCGGGTCCAGCGTCGACATGGGCTCGCTGCCGCGGTTGACGACCGTCACCTCGTAGCCTCGGTTGATCAGTGCCTCGGCCATCTCCACGCCGATGTAGCCGGCGCCGACCACGACGGCACGGCGGCCACGCGTGCGTGCCAGCGTGTCGATGAGGGCCTGGCCGTCGTCGAGGGTCTGCACACCGTGGACGCCGGGGGCGTCGACGCCCGGCATGTCGGGACGGATCGGGCGGGCACCTGTCGCGATCACGAGTTTGTCGTACGACGTCCAGGACTCGGCCCCGGAATCGACGTCACGCGCGCGTACCCGGCCGCCGGCCACGTCGATCTCCGTGACCTCCGTCCGCATGCGCAGATCGATGTCGCGGGCCCGGTGCTCCTCGGGCGTGCGGGCGATCAGCTCGTCGCGTTCGTGCACGTCACCGCCCACCCAGTACGGGATGCCGCAGGCCGAGAAGGAGGTGAAGTGGCCGCGTTCGAACGCCACGATCTCCAACTCGTCGGGCCCTTTGAGGCGCCGGGCCTGCGACGCCGCGGACATGCCCGCGGCGCGCCCATCCACATCTCCGCCTGCGGTTCGCCGGTCGGCTCGACGCCGAGCAG
>NZ_JBEXQG010000031.1:0-95683 GCF_040612485.1 Streptomyces sp. NPDC006385 | reverse complement strand
GTGGTAGCGCTTGGCGCCGAAGTCGTACTCCTCCAGTGATGGGCGCGAGCGGCGGGGACGGGTCAGTGGGGAGGGTGGGTCAGTGGGGAGGGTGGGTCAGCAGGGGCCGTTCACCCAGCGGTTGGCCGCTATCTGCCGCCCGAGCGCTGGAGGGCCCCAGCGGAGAAGGGCCCGGAGACCGTGCGGACCACCGCCTGGCTGCCCGGCGTGCGGACCAGGAGCCGCCCGGCCGTCCCGGCCTGCGCCGCCTGTGAGATGACGGGGATGGTCACCCTGGTCTCCCTGGCCTCCCTGGTCTCGACGGTCTCGACGAGTTGTCCGCGAACGCCCTCGGGATTGTCCGTGATCGGTAACGGACGCATCCCGTGGCCGCCGCCCTCCGTCCTGCCAGGTGGTCGCGAGGGCGGCCGGGGATCGGCGAGGAACTGCGGGAAAGCGGGGCGGACATGGCACGGCACGGCGGCGGGCGGGGCTGGTACGGCAAGGTGGTCGGGGCGGCGCTCGGGGTGACGGCGCTCGCCGTCGGTGCCTCGATATGGACCGCGCAGGCCGGTGCCGTGGGCGGCTCGTCGCCAAGGGCGACCGCGTCGGCCACGCCGGGCACGCCGGGCGGTGACGTCGAGCCGGTCGCGGTGACGATCGCGCACGCCTCGGACAAGGGGGCGCGCGGCGTCAACATCACCATCGACGACGGCCCCGACCCCGTGTGGACCCCCCAAGTGCTCGACGTGCTGCGGGAGTACGGGGTGAAGGCCACGTTCTGCATGGTGGGGACGCAGGCACAGGCCCACCCGGACCTCGTGAAGAAGGTGGTCGCGGACGGGCACCGGCTGTGCGACCACTCGGTGTCGCACGACACCGCCATGGACGGAAAGTCCCGGGCCTACCAGTCGCGGGAGATACTCGACGCCGAACGCATGATCACCAAGGCGTCCGGGGGCGTACGACCGATGTACTACCGGGCGCCGGGCGGGGCCTTCACCCCCTACAGCCGCACGCTCGCCGCCTCCCGGGGCATGCGCCCGCTGGGCTGGAACGTGGACACCAAGGACTTCGAACGGCCGGGCGTCGACGCCATCGTCGCCACCGTCGAGCGGGAACTGCCGGGCGGGCCGACAGTCCTCTTCCACGACGCGGGAGGCGACCGCTCCCAGACCGTCGAGGCCCTGCGCCGGATCCTCCCCCGGCTCAAGGAACAGGGCCATTCCTTCGGCTTCCCGGTGCGCTGAGGGGAAGTGCGGCGAGTCCGCAGGTGCCGGACCTCGATGCCCTGTCCTGTCCCGTCAGTTCCACGACGACCTGGCCGTCGGCGTCCTGGCTGTAGGCGATCGTGCAGGTCAGCTGACGCAGGGCGGTGCTGTCCAGTCCCTCCAGGGCCAGCGGCAGTCGGGCCGGGCCGTGACCCTGCCGCCCGAGCGGTCTCGACCTCGGCGGTCCCGCCGGGGACAGGGCCTGGTACGAGGAGTGGAGGAGACCAGGAACACGACGCCCAGGCAGGACGTACTGAGTGCGGTGAGGAAAGACAAGGCACCTCCCGGCGAGGATCGAGTGCGGGCATGCCGAAGCACCTGACCTCGACAGGCAGGCGGGAGCCTGCATCGCCGGGGGATGTGACCTTCCTCGCTGTAGTGGGGTGTCGGGGCGTTCGCCGTGGTGTCGTCCGCTGCCGACGGCGGCGGCGACGCGGATCCCGTCGGCGGAGGTCACAGGGCTGCGGGGGGAAGGGCACGGCAGGAAGGCTGTGCCCGCGCAGAGCAATATCTGTGCCCGTGAAATGAGAAATAGGTGCGGGGTACGGCGAGTATTCCTCGGACGGGCGATCGGAATGAAATTCCCGATCGCGCAGGGGCGGTCGCACCGTGCTACTGTCGATCTCAGTTGCAGGTGTGGTTGCCAGAAGGTTCATTTCCGACGGGGTAATCATCACGGCGACACGGAATTCACACAGGGTGAATTCCTGACACCGCCTCCGAAGGAGAAATGACATGGCTACTGGCACCGTGAAGTGGTTCAACGCGGAAAAGGGCTTCGGCTTCATCGAGCAGGACGGCGGCGGCGCCGACGTCTTCGCCCACTACTCGAACATCGCCACCCAAGGCTTCCGCGAGCTGCTGGAAGGCCAGAAGGTGTCGTTCGACATCGCGCAGGGCCAGAAGGGCCCGACGGCCGAGAACATCGTGCCCGCCTGACATCGGCGCACCACACATACTTTGCAGCTGGGGCCCGCACCTCTGGGGCGGGCCCCAGCTCGCTGCATTTCAGGGCACGAGACGGGAAGATTCCCCTCGGCCCCCATCTACTTCGGCTCGTCTCGAGATTCTCTGCGCTGCTCGTCTGCTGCGGGAATTCCTTGCCGCGCGCCCCGTCAAGGAAGGCTCCGCATGAAGCGTGCCCATACATCCCGCACATATGACCGCACCGCAGGAGGTGCCGGCGCCAGCCGCTCCGGTGGTCCGCGCCGCAAGAGCTACGGAAATCGACCGGCCGGACGGGTCGTCGTACAGGGCGAGTTCGCCCCACCGAAGACGATCACGCCCGCGCTGCCCGCCGTCGAGTCGTTCGCCGATCTCGCCATGCCCGCACGGCTGTTGGCCACGCTCGGCCGCGAAGGCGTCACCGCACCCTTCCCGATCCAGGCGGCGACCCTGCCGAACTCCCTGGCCGGCCGTGACGTACTCGGCCGTGGCCGCACCGGCTCGGGCAAGACCCTCGCCTTCGGCCTCGCCGTACTGGCCCGTACAGCGGGGCGGCGTGCCGAGCCACGGCAGCCGCTCGCCCTCGTCCTCGTCCCCACCCGCGAGCTCGCCCAGCAGGTCACCGACGCGCTCACCCCGTACGCCCGCTCCGTGAGCCTGCGGCTGGCCACCGTCGTCGGCGGGATGTCCCTCGGTCGGCAGGCCGGTGCGCTGCGCGCCGGTGCCGAGCTGGTCGTCGCGACGCCCGGACGGCTCAAGGACCTCATCGACCGGGGCGACTGCCGGCTGGACGCCGTCGACATCACGGTCCTCGACGAGGCCGACCAGATGGCCGACATGGGCTTCATGCCCCAGGTCACCGCCCTGCTCGACCAGGTGCGTCCGGGTGGGCAGCGGATGCTGTTCTCGGCCACCCTGGACCGCAACGTCGACCGCCTGGTGCGCACCTACCTCCACGATCCCGTGGTCCACTCGGTCGATCCGTCCGCGGGCGCGGTCACCACGATGGAGCACCACGTCCTCCATGTGCACGACGCGGACAAGCATCGGACGACCACCGAGATCGCGGCACGAGACGGTCGAGTGATCATGTTCCTCGACACCAAGCACGCGGCGGACCGGCTGACCAAGCACCTGCTGAGCAACGGTGTCCGCGCCGCGGCCCTGCACGGCGGCAAGTCCCAGCCGCAGCGCACGCGCACCCTGGCCCAGTTCAAGAGCGGGCATGTGACGGTACTGGTGGCGACCAACGTCGCGGCGCGGGGCATCCACGTCGACAACCTCGACCTGGTCGTCAATGTGGATCCGCCCAGTGACCACAAGGACTACCTGCACCGCGGCGGTCGTACGGCCCGCGCCGGCGAGTCCGGCAGCGTCGTCACCCTGGTGACCCCTGATCAGCGTCGCGGTATGAGCCGGCTGATGGCTTCGGCGGGCATCACCCCCCGGATCGCCCAGGTGCGTTCGGGCGAGGCGGAGCTGAGCCGCATCACAGGCGCCCAGGCCCCGTCCGGTGTCCCGGTCGTCATCACCGCGCCGAGCGCGGAACGCCCCCGCGGCGCGTCTTCTTCGTCCCGGGGCCGTCGGGGTCGCCGGGGCCACGCCGGCCAGGGCCGGCCCGCCGGCGAAGCCGCGCGCCGCGGAGCACAGCGGCGGCCCGGCTCCGGCTCGGCCGCCTAGAGCGCTGTGAGCGCTGTGATCACAAGCCCACCCCTTTCCGGCTGGAGGCACCTATGACGCCGACGCAGACGCAGACGCAGCAGGTACTGGACCGCTCCCCCAGGACCGTGGTCGACGGCGGGGGCGGCGCGGCCGGACCTCGGGTCCGTGACGACATGACGGTCGAGGTGGCTCTGTCCCTCATGGCCGGTGCCCGTGTCGACCATGTCGTCCTCTGCGACGGGGACGACCAGAGCACGGGCCTGATCACCCTGGCCGGGCTCGCCGTTCTCCGCGACAGCCCCGCCTACACGGACCGGATCCGTCTACGGGACGTCCACGCCCTCACCCGCTGATCCTCGGCGTCGCCCGCCGGTCCACCTCGCCCGGTCAGTCCGTTCTCCTTCTTCTCGTCTGTGAGGCATCATGCGCTGTGTCATCGCCCGGTACCCGTTCGAGCTGACCAAGAGCGGGGTGCTGACCTCGATGAAGGGCGTCACGCCCGAACTCGTCACGGGCGAGTCCGTGACCATCGGCCGCCGCCGCTACCCGGTCAAGCAAGTGGGCCAGGTCGTCACCCGACAGGACCGCCGCGACTTCACCAGCGGCGAGGTCGTGCGAGCCATGACCCGCCTCGGCTTCACCTGCCACGACCGGATCGAGACCGCGCCGGTGGCTGTCCCCACTCCGCTGCGGACCGCCTCGGCGCTGCTCGGGGGCACCGCCTAGGAACATCACAGACACCACAGACCCGGTGAGGGCCCTGCCGACGCGCGTCGGCAGGGCCCTCACCGTTCTTGTGTCGGCGTCTCCCACCCGTTGTCGCGAGCGCCAGGATGCCTGCGGCACGCGGACACCAAAATCTACTCTTGCCAGAGTAGACATCGGCTCCTGGCACGGTTAACCTTTTTCTCGTCGACAAGGTCAGACGAGACCCGGCAGACACGAACTGGCGGGTGGCAGTACCTGAAGCAGTACGGCAGTACCGCAGTACCCCCTTCACCAAGTGATTGATTCACAGGAAAGGATGGAGGAGCAGACGCCATCAGGATCGCCCGGCCCAGCATGAGGGCCGACAGATGGTGTTGAATTCCCTTCGGGGCCCTGGTGCCGTACGGCACCAGGGCCCCTCGACGCGTTGCACAACGAGGTGACATGGCAGCAGATACCCCACTCAGCGATCGTCTGGACGACGACGACTACCCCGCGTACACCATGGGTCGGGCGGCCGAAATGCTCGGCACCACCCCTGGCTTCCTCCGAGCCATCGGTGAGGCTCGTCTGATCACACCGCTGCGCTCGGAAGGCGGACATCGCCGGTACTCCCGCTACCAGCTGCGGATCGCGGCTCGCGCCCGCGAGCTCGTCGACAGGGGAACCCCGATCGAGGCTGCCTGCCGCATCGTCATCCTCGAGGACCAGCTCGAGGAGGCTCAGCGCATCAACGCCGAGTACCGCCGTGCCGCGAACGAGGCGTCCGACCGCTCCGGCCCCGGTTCGAACTGATCACTGGTCGCACACCCTCCGATACGGCGTGTCCGGCACGTTCGTCCGCCACCGTTCCTCGGTCAGGTCGGCGCCGCCGGCCCGGTCGCAGACCTGGCGGACCAGCCGGGCGGGGTCGACGACGTACCGCTGGAAGGGGACGTGGGCGCCGCTCGCGTACAGAACGCGGTTGTCGCCGCTGAAGGCCAGGGAGCCGATCGCCTCGCCCGGGGTCGGCAAGGGGCCCCCGAGCGGCTGCCAGGTCGCGGTGTCCCAGAGCTGGAGCGTGCCTTGGTCGCCGCCCACCGCGAGCGTAAGGCCGTCGGGGCTCAGGGCGAGGGCGCCGACCGTTTCGGCGCTGTCGGCCGGGGAGCCGGGGAAGGCGTCGCGCAGGACGCCCGTGCGAAAGCGCAGGTCGCCGTCCCAGAGGGCGACGCGGCCGGTGCGGTCGCTCGCGGCCAGCCGGGAGCCGTCCGCCGTGAAGGCGAGGGCCGTGATGCCCTCGCCCCCGGTCAGGTCCAGGGCCGTCGCCCGGCCGGTGGGGAGGCGGGCGGCACCGTTGTCGCCGACGAGGAGACGGCCGTCGGCGCGGGCCGCGAGGCGGGTGCTCGACAGTCCCGGCACCACGCCCTGCCTGCGGTGCGCCGTCGTGTTCCACACCTCGTCCGTCACCCCGCCGTCGTTCCTGGGACGGGCCGCGTACAGGGTGCGGCCGCCGGGACCGAGGGCCAGGGAGACCACGCTCTCCGCCGGGCGGTCCGGCGCCAGGTCCACTGTGGTCAGGGCGCGGGCACGGGCCACGTCCCAGACGGTGATCCGCTGGGCGGCGCCCCGCTCGGCGGCCGAGACGCCGTACGCGAACGTCCTGCCGTCCGGGCTGAACGCCATCAGGGGGTGGCTGGACCGGCCGGAGAGCGGCACGGCCGGCAGTGTCCGCGTCACGTGTCCGGTGCGCGTGTCGCGCAGCGCGAAGTGGCACTGGCCGCCCTTGAGTTCGGCGGTGGCGAGCGTGTGCCCGTCCGGGGCGAGCAGGGCGCCGTCCAGTGCGCGTGCGCGCCACGTCGGCGTGGTGGCCGTCGTCGTGTCGAAGGAGTGCACGGTGCCGCCCGCCAGGTAACGGAGGGTGGGGTGGACGGGGTCCCAGGCCAGGGCGCCGTCGGTCTGCTGCTCGTCGAGGGGGTACTGGAAGACGGGGGCGTCGGGGGCCGAGAGCCGCCAGACGTCGATCCGCGTGTCACCGGCCGTCGCCAGGAACCTCCCGTCCGCGCTGAAGGCGGCCGACTTCACCTCCGGGTCGGTGAGCGCGGCCACCTGGTGTCCCGTCCGCGTGTCCCAGACGCGTACGCCCGTCGCCGAGACGACGGCGAACCGGTGGGCGGCCTCCCGCACCTCCCCGGCGTTCCCGGCCTCCCCCGCGTTCCCGGCCTCCCCCGTCTTCCCGCTCCCGGCGCCGAACACCACCCGCACGTCGTCCTCGTCGCACAGGTCGCCGGCGTCGCGCCAGGCGCCGGGGAGCGTGCGGTGGGTGCGGGTGTCCCAGACCTGAGGGGCCTGCCCTGCGGTGCAGACGGCCACGTGGCGGTCGTCGGGGCTCGGGGCGACGCGGGCCTCACCGGACGCCCGGGTCTCGAACAGCGGTCGGCCGTCGGCGAGGGAGCGCAGGCGCACGCGGTCGTCGTCCAGGTCGCTCTCCAGATAGCTGCGGCCGCTGCTGCCGAAGGCGACGCCGGCGAAGCGGCGCGGGAGCGGGCCGGGGTCGCCGGTCCAGCGGCTGCGCGTCGTGTCCCACAGCCGTACGGCGTCGTCCGTGGCGAGCGCCAGCACCCGGCCGTCGGGGCCGGCGGCGATCACCTGGGCGCCGGCCGGCAGCGTTCCCGAGGCCGTACGGCGGTGTGCGGTCACGTCCCAGGTGCGCCAGGCCCGTCCGTCGACGCCGAGCAGGGTGCGGCCGGAGTCGGCGAGGAAGGCGTTCGGCGCGGGCTCGGTGAAGGCGTCCAGCTCCGGCTGGGTCACGGCGTCGAACAGGGCGCGGCGGGTCTCCGGCAGCGGGGAGGTCCGCCAGGCGGCGGCGCCGAGCAGCATCGCGGTGCGCGGGTCGGTGGTGCGCAGGGAGTCGGCGACGGCGGCGACGCGCCGGGCGGCGGTGTCGGTGCGCTGCTGTTCGCCCGCGCGGTACTGGCTCCAGGCGGTCAGCCCGGCGACCAGCGCCACGACGACGACGGCGGACAGCGACGCGAGCAGGACCCGGGAGCGGCGGGCGATCCGGGCGGCCGTACGGTGTTCCTCGTCGCGGGCCCGGAACGCCGCCGCGAGGAACTCCCGCTCGGTCGCGGTGAGCCCACCGTCGTCCCCGAACAGCTCCTGGGCACGGTCGAGCCGGGTGCCGCGGTAGAGGGCGCCGGGGTCGCGGTCGGTCTCCACCCAGACGTGGGCGGCCTCGGTCAGGCGCCGGTGCTGGCGCAGGCGTTCGCGCCCCTCCTCCAACCAGGCGGCGAGCCGGGGCCAGCAGGTGAGCAGGGCCTCGTGGGCGAGCTGGACGTCGTTCTCGTCGGCGGTGAGCAGGCGGGCGCGGGCCAGCCGCTCGACGACCTGCGACGCCGCGGGGTCCGCCCACTCGTCCAGTTCCGTCCGGGTCAGCGGGCGCCGGGTGTCGGGGCCGCCGCCCTGGTCGTCCCGGCCCGGCTCCACCATCCGCAGCAGCAGCTGCCGGGCGGCACGCGCCTGGTCCGGGGACAGCTGCCCGTACGCCTCCTCCGCGGTCGCCGCGATCGCGCCGCGCACTCCGCCGGCCGCCTCGTACGCGGCCAGGGTCAGCATCCGCCCGCGCCGCCGCCGCCAGGTCTCCAGCAGGGCGTGGGAGAGCATCGGCAGACCGCCGGGCTCGTCCAGGACCTCGTCGACGATCCGCGCGGTCAGTTCCCGCTCGACGACGAGTCCGCTCGCGGCGGCCGGTTTGACCACTGTCTCCCGCAGCTCCTGCGCGGTCATCGGCCCGAGGGCCAGCCCGGCCCCGCGCAGCGCGTCCGCCAGGCCCCGGTGCTCCAGGCAGCGGGCGTAGAAGTCCGCGCGTACGGAGATCAGGACCCGCAGCCGGCTGCCGGGGTCGCGCGCGGCCAGCAGGAGGTCGATGAAGCGGGCCCGCTCGGCCTGGTCCCGGCAGAGGGTGAAGACCTCCTCGAACTGGTCGACCACGACCCAGCTCTCGGGCTCGCCCGCGGCCGGTGCCAGCAGGTGGCCGTAAGCGGCGGCGGGGCGAGGCCCGGGCGTGAGGATCCGCAGCACCGCCGAGCCCCCGGCCTCGGCAGCCCGCGCCCCAGCGGCCCGCTCCTCGGCGATCCGCTCCTCGGCGATCCGCTCCTGGAGCCGCGGGATCAGTCCGGCCCGCAGCAGCGAGGACTTGCCGCTGCCGGACGCCCCGAACAGCACCGCGAGCCGGTGGTCGCGGACCAGTCCGGTCAGTTCCTCCGCCACCCGGTCGCGGCCGAAGAACAGGTCGCGGTCACCGGGTTCGAAGCGCCCCAGGCCCCGGTACGGCGGGCCGGTGTCGTCCGCCTCCTCGCTCACGGCCGCTCGCACGGCCGCCGCCTCGGCCTCCTTCCAGCGCGCTTCCCACTCCGGGGGGTCGCCGCCGCACGCGCGCACGTATCCCCGCAGGACGTCGAGCGTCGGCAGCCGTTCCCCGGCCGCGGCCCGTGACAGCGTGGTCGCCGAGATGCCGGCGGCCGCGGCCATGGCCCGGTACGACGGAGTGCCGGCGGCCCTGCGCAACTCCCGCAGCTCGTGCGCGAGGCGCTGAACGGGCCCGGCCTCCGGTTCCAGGGGCCTTTCCGGACGACCCACTGGTCACCTCCCTCAGCTCTCGCCCGGCTAGATGTCGCTCGGCCGCGAAAAGTTGTTTCACCGGCGAAGGAGGGCTGTGCATCAACGCTTCCTTGATCAGGCTCGGACCGTCCGACTCCTGATCATTCGAAGGGGAACCTTGCGCAGCCACAGGAAAACAGCATGGGCCGCCGCGGCGGTCGCCACGGCGCTCGCCACAGGACTGACAGGACTGACCGGCATGGCCCAGGCGACGGCCGTGCCCTCCGCCGGGAGCGCTGCCAAGGGCGCGGCGCCGTCCGGCCAGCACCGCCTCACCCTCATCACCGGTGACCGTGTCGTCGTCGACGCCGAGGGCCGGGTCGTCGGCGTGGAACGGGCCAAGGGGCGCGAGCACGTCCCGGTGCAGACGCGCACCGTCGGCGGACACACCCTCGTCATACCGATGGACGCGGCCCCGCTGATCGCGGCCGAACGGCTCGACCAGCGGCTGTTCGACGTCACCGAGCTCGGCAAGGCGGCCGTCCGCGAGAGCCGGCGCGACGGCCTGAAGGTCATCGTCGGCTACAAGGGCGACGCGTCCACCGCGAGGAGCGGCGTCCGGGACTCGGGCACCCTCCGCCGGACCTTCCCGTCGTTGAACGCGGACGCGGTGCAGACCCGGGTCGCGGACACGCGCAAGCTGTGGGACGCGCTCACCAACGGCAACAGGGCGGCCTCCGGCATCGCGCACGTGTGGCTGGACGGCGTCCGCAGGGCCAGCCTCGACACGTCCGTACCGCAGATCGGCGTGCCCACCGCCTGGGCGAAGGGCTACGACGGCAAGGGCGTCAAGGTCGCCGTCCTGGACACGGGCGTCGACACGACCCACCCGGATCTGAGGACCCAGGTGATCGCCGCCAAGAACTTCACCTCCGCCCGGGACACCGGCGACCACTTCGGGCACGGCACACACGTCGCGTCCATCGTGGCGGGCACGGGTGCCAAGTCCGGCGGCACGTACAAGGGGGTCGCGCCCGGCGCGAAGATCCTCAACGGCAAGGTCCTGAACGACGAGGGCGGCGGCGAGGACTCCGACATCCTCGCGGGCGTCGAGTGGGCCGCCCAGCAGGGCGCCGACATCGTCAACCTCAGCCTGGGCAGCGCCGACGCCCCGGGCGTGGACCCGCTCGAAACCGCGGTGAACAAGCTCTCCGAGCAGAAGGGCATCCTCTTCGCCATCGCCGCCGGCAACGAGGGCGAGGGCGGCGCCGCGACCCTCGACTCGCCGGGCAGCGCGGCGAACGCGCTGACCGTCGGCGCCGTGGACGGCAAGGACGCGCTCGCCTCCTTCTCCAGCCGCGGCCCGACCGCCGACGGCACGCTCAAGCCGGACGTCACCGCGCCCGGCGTGGACATCACCGCGGCCTCCGTCAAGGGCAGCGTCATCGCCGAGGAGTACGGCGAGAAGCCGGCCGGCTATGTGACGATCTCGGGTACGTCGATGGCGACCCCGCACGTCGCGGGCGCGGCGGCCCTGCTCAAGCAGCAGCACCCGGACTGGCGGTTCAGTGAGCTGAAGGCCGTGCTCTCCGCGTCCTCGAAGGCCGGCGACTACGCCCCGTTCCAGGGCGGTGCGGGCCGCATCCAGGTCGACAAGGCCCTCGGACAGAGCGTGGTCGCCGAGCCGTCCGCGCTGGAATTCCCCGTCCAGCAGTGGCCGCACACCGACGACACCCCGGTCACCCGGCGGCTGACGTACCGCAACCACGGCACGAAGGACGTCACGCTCGCCCTCTCCGCCACGGCCCGCGACCCCCGGGGCAAGGCCGCTCCGGCGGGCTTCTTCACCCTCGGGGCGAAGACGGTCACCGTCCCGGCCGGCGGCAGGGCCTCGGTCGGTGTCACCGTGAACAGCAAGCTGGGCGGCACGCTCGACGGCGGGTACTCGGCACGGGTGACGGCCACGGGCGGCGGTCAGAGCGTCGGTACGTCGGTGGGTGTCATGCGGGAGACCGAGCACTACGACGTCACCCTGAAGTACGTCAACCGCGCCGGGCAGCACCCGAAGCACCTCGCCTCCCTGACGAGCATCGACGGCCAGGAAGGAACGTCCTGGCTGTCGTCCGGGTCCACGGACGACAGCGTCACCGTCCGGGTGCCCAAGGGCAGTTACACACTGGAGTCGGTCAGCGCCAAGAACCTCACCTCCTACACGGGGGGCGTCGACTGGCTCGTCGCGCCCAGGCTGACCGTCACCAGGAACATGACGGTCACGCTCGACCTGAACAGGACCAGGTCGCCCGACATCACCGTGCCGGACCGCGCGGCCAGGCCCAAGAGCGCCTGGGTGTCGTACAAGTACTACGCGGGCACCAGCGGTCAGAACGGCAGCGGCGTTCTCGCGGACTCCTTCTCCGACATCCGCGTCGCCCATCTCGGCCCGGCGGTCGACCACCTCGCCCAGACCTGGTCCGGGCAGTGGACCAAGGGCCGCACCGCCGAGTACGACATCGCCGCCGCCGCTCCGGTGAAGAAGCTCAAGGGGGCGTACGTACGCCACTACAAGGCGGGCGACCTCGCGACGCTGAAGGTCGGCATGGGCGCCTCGGCGCCCGGCAAGACCGGCGCCGTGACCCTCACGGGTACCGTGCCCGACGGCTACGGCTACCTGTCCGCCTTCGCCGACGCCGTCCCGCAGAAGCTGCCCGGCACCCGCACGTACCACGTGTCGGCCGTGGGCGGCGTCGAGTGGCGGCCCGACTTCTACCAGTACTCCGGCAAGCTGGACTCCGACGGCAAGCCGGTCCCCGAGGTGTCCTCCTGGGTCGACGACTACCTGAAGCTCAAGGCGGGCCGGACCTACCGGCAGAAGTTCAACGCGGCGGTGATCGGGCCGCGCATGACGGCCGGCGGCTCCATCGGCAACGGTGTCTTCCGTGACGGCGACAAGCTCTACGGCGCGCTCTCGCTGTTCGCCGACGGCGCGGGGCACACCACCGAATCGGCCATCGCCTCGGCGACGACGACGCTGTACCGCAACGGCGTGAAGGTCGGCTCCAACAGCGACCCGCTCACCGGCAAGGAGCAGTTCAAGGTCCCGGCCGGAGCGGCCGCGTACAAGCTGACCACCTCGGTCAGGCGCGGCGCGGCGCTCGGGGCCGCCTCCTCGCGGATCGACGCGACCTGGACGTTCCGTTCACAGCGGCCGTCCGGCGGGGAGTCGGTCCGGCTGCCTGCCTCCACGGCCCACTTCGGTGCCGCCACCGGCCTGGACAGCAAGGTCACGGCCGGCAGGAAGGCCACGTTCCCGGTCACCGTCGAGGGCCCCGCCAAGGGCCGCAATCTCAAGTCGCTGTCGGTGTACGTCTCGTACGACCACGGCAGGACCTGGAAGAAGGTCGAGGTCGAGAAGGGCAAGATCACCGTGGGGAACCCGGCGAAGGGCAAGGCCGTTTCCCTCCGCGCGGTGATCACCGACAAGAAGAACAACACGTCGACGATCTCGATCCACGACGCGTATCACGGCAAGTGAGGAGAGGGCTCGCTGAGCGGTTCCGCCGGCGGGATCCGCTGACCGGATCCGCTGCTCTGCTCCTCTGACCCGGTCCGCTCGGCGGAAAGCCTGCCGGAAGCACCGCTTCCGGCAGGCCGCGCGGGCTCATCGACCTGCCGTACCGGCTCGTGGACCGTCAGCCTGCCGTCCTCGATGTGCCAGAGCACGTCCGCGCGCGCGGCGAGCTTGGGCTCGTCGGTGACGTAGATGACCGTGCCCGGATACCGTTCGAGCAGACGTTCCATCAGATCGGACCCGAGCGCTTCGTCCGACCTGACCTCGTCCAGCAGCAGAACCCGGGGCTCGCTGCGCAGCGCCCGTACCATCGCCACCTGGTAGCGCACCGCCATGGAAAGGCCGTGCCCCCCTTCGCCCACCCGGGTGCGCAGACCGTAGGGCAGCAGCTCGGCCAGGGCCTCGATGTGTTCCTCGTCCGCTCCCTTGGTCGCGTCCGGTGGTTCACCGAGCCGCAGGTTCTGGCCCACGGTGCCGCGCAGCAGGGGCAGTTCGGGGCTGGTCAGCCTGATCGCCCGCCGTACCGATTCGGGATCGTGCCGGGCGAGGTCCTGGCCGTCGAGCAGCACGGCGCCGGCGTCCGGATCCTGCAGTCGCGCGATGAGGCGAAGCAGCAGGGACTTTCCCGCGCTCGCAGCTCCTTGCAGCACGATCCGCTGCCCGGGCGCCGCGACGGCCGACGCGTCCAGGACACCCTCCACGCGCAGCCCGTCCAGTTCCAGCCGACCGGGCCCGTCCGCGAGCGGCTCGGCTCCGCGCAGTCGGCCCAGCGGCGCCGGTGCCGCGAGTATCTCGGCGATGCGCCGCCGCGCCACCCGCGACTGCTGCCAGTGCTCCTGCACACGGACCAGCGAGGTCAGGGGCCCGCCGAGGAAGTTCGCCACCGTCAGCAGCGAGGCGAGGGCCTCCCAGGTGATGCCCGCCACCAGGCCCACGGTGACCACGACCAGCAGGATCCCGATGCCGCACGCCTCGGCGGTCGCCGACATCGCTCCGGTCAGGCGGGCCTGGCACACCATGGCCCGACCGTACTCACGGCTGTGCCGCCGCATGACCCGGCGTTCCTGCTCGACCCGCCCGAGGGACTGGATGACGGCGGTGTGCGCGACCCGTTCGTTGACGAAGGCGGCGAGCCTGCCGTTGTGCCGTCTGGTCTCGCGCACGCGTTCGCGCAGCCGCCGCCCGATCAGCGCGACGGCGGCCGCGGCGAGGAGGATCAGGGCCGCCGACAGCGCGCCTATGCCCGGTGCGACGACGGCCAGTACGACGAGCGCGCACGCCACGAACACCCCGTCCACCAGAATCGGCGCCACGCCCTTGCTGATCCACAGCCGGAGCGCGGAGGCGTCGCCGGTGAAGCGGAGCACGGTCACACCGACCGTGCGCCGGTACGGTCCCCCCGCCTCGCTTCCGGTGACGTGGTCGAAGAGACGCATTCTGACGCTGTGCACGTAGCTCTGGGCCAGCCGTTCCGCGAGCGGTTCGCCCGCCGCCTTGAGCAGCACGGTGGCGCAGGCCGAGGTGACGAGCCCGACGGCCAGGGTGGTGGGCGCGTAACCGGCGACATGTGTGTAGATGGCGCTGCGGTCGTGGCTGGGGGCGATCTCCCCGCCGTGCGAGACGCGGTAGGCCGCGCCATGCGCCAGCAGGGCGAAGCCGACCACGCAGACCGCCTGCCCGAACCCCGCGAGCACCAACAGGAGCATCAGCCGGCGCCGCACACCACCGAGCATGTGCGGGATCCGGACGCGCCGTCGGCCCTTCGCGCTCACGCCACTGTTTCGGCCGTCAGGGGACCGCTGTACTCCGTCAGCCGACTGCGTTCCTGCGGCAGCCTGCCGTGGTCGGCCAGTTGGCCGCCGTCCTCCGACAGCCCGCCGCCGTCCGCCACGAGGCCCCCGACCGTGACGCCGCCCGCGAACACCTGACCCGCGATGGACGGGTCGGACAGGGCGGCCGCTTGGTACAGCGGGATGTCCACGTTGGTCATCGCTTCGGCCATGGCCAGCGGAGAGGCCGTCAGCGCGCCGCTCAGAGCCACGACGGGAAGTCCCTCGTCCCGCAGCAGCCGTACCCCCGCCACCGCGCTGACCGAGTCACCGGCCGCGAACACGATGCCGTCCACGCTGGCGCGGAATTCCGGGGTCCGCATCAGCGCCGCCGTCTCCCGTTGCAGGATCCCGTCCGCGACCTCCAGCACGATGGCGTCCGCCTGGTGGCTCGTCAGATCCGTGACCGCGCTGCGCAGAACACGGATCACCTGCGGCATCGGCAGCTGGTAGGTGGTGGCGAAGCCCAGGTCGGTGAAGTCGATGACCCGCGCCGCGCCCGCGTCGGCCATCAGCGTCGGATCGCCGGGAGCACCGGTGCCGGTCACCTTCGCCGCGCCGACCCGGCGGCCGGCCAGGCTGAGGCCGCGGATGAGGGCGGCCGCCACGGTCGTCTTGCCCGCGTTCATCGATGTGCCGAGTACGGCGACGGTGGGCGGGCGTGGAGCGAGGACCGGCACCACGGGCCGGGCCAGGCGGGCGAGGGTGATGACTTCGCCCTGCTCGTCGGTCACCAGGCCCAGGGGCTGCAGCCGGGTGGGGGACTTCATCCTGGAGTGGGAGGACATGACCCGTCCTGCTATGCCGCCTCCGGCGACCAGGTCACAGGGTCCGAGGTCGTCGGGCACCTCCGCCTCGAACTGGTCGGGGGCGTAGCGTGCGCCGTAGGCGACGACGACGGTGTCGCCGACGAACAGCCGATTCCGCTTTCCGTGTACCTGCCCGAGGAATCGGTGCTGGCCGATTTCCGTCACCCGGCACAGCACCAGTTGGCCCGCCCGCGGAGGCTCATCCTCCACGCGCAGTCCCAGGGTTCTGGTGCTTCCGTAGCCCAGTTCGACAAGGCGGCGAGCCGTATAGGAAACCTTCGCCACCTCTTGACCGGCAGAATTGAACCGCACGCTCTGCATGGATTTCTCCTTACCCGACGTCCCGCGGAGCACCAGCATCCGCCGCGCTCGCAGACTGCGCACTCCGACCACCGTCATATGTGGCAATCCGAGCAATCCGGAACTCCTAACGGACGACGACCCGCTGGATCGCGGCGTACGTCGGCTGTCCGGCGGACGGCATCACAAGCGGCGGCGGCGCCACGCCGGAGACTTCGTGGAAGAACGCCCCTTCCAAGTCCGCCCGCACCACGGCGAGTTCCAGCCCACGGCGATCCGGCCGTCCCGCCCCCGCGGCCCCTCGAACCCGGCGCCCCACAGCACCGGCGGCGGCGCCTCGGGCTGGTCCGTACGGGCGTACCGTGCGCGGGGTGACATCGGGGGCTCGGCGGAAGCGAGAGTGGCTCGTGCGCGGTGCGGTGCGTTGGTTACGGGCGTTCAGCAGCAGGCTCCGGCGCGGCAGTCGCACCCTGCCTTCGTCGTCTCCGTCGTCTCCGTCCTCTCCGTCGGACCGGGGGCCGGCGCCGGGGCGGCGCCGGCGGGGGCCGCCGGCACGGCGCAGCAGCCCTTGCCCCGCCAGGAGTCCCGGCCCTCCTTGACGGCGACGGCGGCGATGACGAGGGCGGCGATCGGGTCCGCCCAGGACCAGCCGAGGGTGGCGTTGAGGACGAGGCCGACCAGGAGGACGGCGGACAGGTAGGTGCACAGCAGGGTCTGCTTGGAGTCGGCGACCGCCGAGGCGGAGCCGAGTTCGCGACCGGCACGGCGCTGCGCGGCGGACAGGAACGGCATGACCGCCAGCGACAGGGCGGCCAGCACGATGCCGGTGATCGAGCGGTCGGCCTCGCCGGCGCCGGTCAGGGCGCGGACGGCGTCCATCGTCACGTAGGCGGCGAGGACGAAGAAGGAGACGGCGATGATGCGCAGGGTCGTCTTCTCGCGGGCCTCGCGGGCGGCGTGGTCGGAGGCGGAGAACTGCCAGGCGACCGCGGCGGCGGACGAGACCTCGATGACGGAGTCCAGTCCGAACCCGATCAGCGCGGTCGACGACGCCACGCTGCCGGCGGTGAGGGCCACGACGGCCTCGATGACGTTGTAGGCGATCGTCCCGGCGACCAGGAGCCGTATCCGCCGGGCCAGCACCTCGCGGCGGGCCGGGGTCGGCCCGAGGGATGGGGAGACCATCAGCAGCAGCCCTCCGTGGCGGCGTCCGCGCAGGTCCTGTCCTCCGCGACCGCGACCACGGCGGACAGGAGGTCCTCCAGCGCGTGGCCGAGACGTTCGTCGGCGAGCTCATAGCGGGTCCGCCTGCCGTCCGGGACCGTGACCACAAGGCCGCAGTCGCGCAGACAGGCCAGGTGGTTCGACAGCCGGGTACGGGAGACCCCGAGCATGTCGGCGAGATCGGCCGGGTAGGCCGGCGCCTCGCGCAGGGCCAGCAGGATGCGGCAGCGGATGGGATCGGCGAGCGCCCGGCCGAAACGGACCAGCACGTCGATGTCGGCGGCAACAGTCAGCACGGGAGCGAGAGTACATCAGATCCTGAATTCAGGAAACAGTGAACCCTGGTGGCGGGCGATCAGCGCTCAGCCATACGCTCGAACCGAGGGGACGGGAGAGGACGGGACCATGACCGACGACGGGCAGGATCTGGGCGGGACGCAACGGGCGCACTGGCAAAGCACCTACACCGCCCACCCGGCGATGTACGGCGAGCAGCCGTCGGCACCGGCCGTCCACGCGACCGCCGTCTTCCGTGCGGCCGGGGTCCGCGACGTCCTCGAACTCGGCGCCGGGCATGGGCGCGACGCCCTGCACTTCGCCCGTGAGGGGTTCACGGTCCGGGCCACCGACTTCTCCGCGACCGGCCTGGAGCAGCTCCGCGCCACCGCCCGCCGGCTGGGAGTGGACGACCGCGTGACGACCACGGTCCACGACGTCCGGGATCCGCTGCCCCTGCCGGACTCCTCGGTGGACGCGGTGTTCGCCCACATGCTGTTGTGCATGGCCCTGTCCACCCAGGAGATCCACGCCCTGACGGACGAGATCGCCAGGGTGCTGCGGCCCGGCGGGACCTTCGTCTACACCGTCCGTCACACCGGCGACGCCCACTACGGCTCCGGCATCGCCCATGGCGACGACATCTTCGAACACGGCGGGTTCGCCGTGCACTTCTTCCCACGTCACCTCGTCGACGCCCTCGCCGAGGGCTGGACGCTCGACGAAGTCCACTCGTTCGAGGAGGGCGACCTGCCGCGTCGCCTCTGGCGCGTCACCCAGAGGCTGCGAGGCGCGTCGCGGGAGAACGAGTGAGGCGCTCCGCCGGCGTGGCCGGTTCCGGTGGCAGAGCCCACGTCGGCGACGGGGCGTCCGCGTCCCCCGCTCCGGATCAGGTACGGGCCAGTTCCGCGGCGCCGAAGGAGACGTCGAAGCGGTCGCACCAGATGCTGACGCTGCTGTACCGGCTCACGTCGACCTGTTTCGGCACGGCGTAGTTCTGGCTGCCTTTGTTGCCCTTGAGCGCGCCGAGGCTGACGTGGTTCCCGTCGTCGAACAGGTGCCAGCCGGCGCGTCCCTCCTTCACCGGCGCGTCGGTCAGCCACACGCGCAGGTCGGGGCCGTTGCTGGTGTCGAGCCCTTCCAGGCGCAGCACATGGCTGCCGTCGGCCAGCCGCAGGAGCTTCACCGTGCCGGACGTCGCGTGCTCGTGGCTGATCAGCTCGCCGCTCGCCAGCGTCCGCGGCCCCGCCGGGGCCGGTGCGGGGGACGCGCCGGTCGGCGGTGCCCCGGCCGGCGCCTTCGGGGCGTCGACGGCGCCGGGCAGCGCCTCCCGCACCGTCTCGTCCTGCCACAGCTTCCACGGCTGGAACCAGTACAGGCCGAAGCCGGCTCCCGCGAGCGCCACGACCAGTACGACGGCCGTCCACGGCCTGGTCCGCGCGCGTCGTTGTCGACTCATACCGCCCACCCACCTCCTGGGAGTCACTCGTCTCACCCCCATTCAACGGGCCGGGCGGCCGTCCGAGGCGGCCCGGCGGATGACGAAACCCTTACGTCGGCCCGGTCCGGCGCCGCCCCCCTCTCATGCCTTACGGAGTCATGACGTACGGGCGCGATCCCGTGGTGCGCCGCCGGGGCGGCCCTAGCGTGGCGGTATGCGTGTACTGGTCACCGGCGGTGCCGGGTTCATCGGGTCCCAAGTGGTCGCCGCCCTGCGGGAGCGGGGGCACGAGGCGATCGTGTTCGACGTGCGGGTGGATCCCCGTGCCGACGTGCGGGACCCGGCGGCCGTCGGGCGCGCTCTGGCCGGTGTGGACGCCGTGTGCCACCAGGCCGCGATGGTCGGGCTCGGTGCCGGGGTCGCGGACGCGGCGGAGTACGTCTCGCACAACGACCTGGGCACGGCCGTGCTGCTCGCCGGCATGGCGGAGGCGGGCGTACGAAAGCTCGTGCTCGCCGGGTCGATGGTCGTCTACGGGGAGGGCCGGTACGGGTGTGCGCGGCACGGGGTCGTCAGGCCCGGGCCGCGGGCCGTCGCCGACCTGGAGGCGGGCCGGTTCGAGCCCGGCTGCCCGGTGTGCGGGGAGGACCTCTCCCCCGGCCTGGTCGGCGAGGACGCCCCGGCCGATCCGCGGAACGTGTACGCGACGACCAAGCTCGCCCAGGAGCACCTGGCCGCCGCCTGGGCCCGCTGCACGGGCGGCTCGGCGGTGTCGCTGCGCTACCACAACGTGTACGGCCCCGGGATGCCGCGCGACACCCCGTACGCCGGTGTCGCCTCCTTCTTCCGCTCGGCGCTCGCCCGGGGCGAGGCGCCGCGGGTGTTCGAGGACGGGCGGCAGAGGCGGGACTTCGTGCACGTGAGGGACGTGGCCGCCGCCAACGTGGTGGCGCTGGAGGCGCGGTCCGCCCCGGGCGCGCTCACGGCGTACAACACCGGCAGCGGTGACCCGCACACCGTCGGCGAGATGGCGCGGGCGCTGGCCACCGCGTACGGCGGGCCCGAGCCGGTCGTCACCGGCGGGTTCCGGCTCGGGGACGTACGGCACATCACCGCGGACTCCTCGCGGCTGCGGCACACCCTCGGGTGGAAGCCGCAGGTCGGATTCGAGGAGGGCATGGCGGAGTTCGCGCGCGCCGGAATGCGCGAAACCTAGGGCCGGTGGTGCTGCCCGCCTCAGGAAGCGGCGGCGGGCAGCACCACCTCGAAGCGGCAGCCGCCGGGGATGTTGCGTACGTCGGCCCGGCCCTGGTGCGCCTCCACGATGCCCCGGACGATGGCGAGGCCGAGGCCCGCGCCCGCCGGGGGCGTGCGGGCGTGGGTGCCGCGCCAGCCGGTGTCGAAGACGCGCGGCAGGTCCTCCTCGGGGATGCCGCCGCAGCCGTCCGTCACCGACAGCACCACACCGTCGGCGGAACGCTCCGCGGCGATCGCGACCGTGCCGTCGGCCGGGGTCCGGCGGATGGCGTTGACCAGCAGGTTGCCCAGCACCCGGCTCATCTCCTTGCCGTCCACCTCCACCGGCACCGGCTCGATACGCCCTCCCACCAGCCGCACCCCGTGCTCCCGGGCCAGCGGGTCGGCTCCCGCGAGCGCGTCGCCGACCAGGTCGTACAGAGAGATCCGGGTGGGTGTCAGGGACAGGGCGCCGGCGTGGATGCGGGAGAGTTCGAAGAGGTCGCCGACCATGTCGTTGAGGCGTTCGACCTCGGTGCGCATCTGTCTCAGGTAGCGGCTGGGGTCGGCGGCGACGCCGTCCTCCAGGGCCTCCGACATGGCGCGCAGGCCGGCCAGCGGGGTGCGCAGGTCGTGCGAGATCCAGGCGACGAGTTCGCGCCGGGAGGTCTCCAGGGCGCGTTCGCGCTCCCGGGATTCGGCGAGTCGGGCACTGGTGGCCGCCAACTCGCGGCTCAGGTACTCCAGTTCGGCGGTCGTCGGGCCGTCGGGGGCGGCGAAGGCCCCGCCGTCGCCGAAGGACCGTGCGGCCAGGGCGAGTTCATGGCTGCGGGCGACGACCCAGCGGCCCAGCAGCAGGGCGGTCGCCAGGGAGACGACGGCCGCCATGGCGACGACGGTCGTGACGACGGTCAGGTCGTGCGGCGACAGGAACATCGCCCAGGCGACGGCGAGCGTGCCCGCGAGCATCGCGACGACCCCGACCGCCGCGACCACGGCGAGCGAGGCGGTGAGCGAGCGGCGCCGGATCAGGCGCAGGACGCCCGCTCCGGCCAGACCGCTGGCGGCGGCCCCGGCGAAGGCGTACAGGGCGATCAGGAGGGTGTCACGCACGGTCAGTCCTCCTCGTCCGCAGCCCCGGCGGGGTCGAAGCGGTAGCCCACGCCCCACACGGTCTGGATCAGGCGGGGCCGGGCCGGGTCGTCCTCGACCTTGCCGCGCAGGCGGCGGACGTGGACCGTGACGGTCGACAGGTCGCCGAAGTCCCAGCCCCACACCTCGCGCATCAGGTCCTCGCGGCCGAAGGCCCGCCCGGGGTGCCGCAGGAAGAAGGAGAGCAGGTCGAACTCGCGCAGCGTCAGGGCGAGTTCGGTGCCGTTCTTGGTGGCGCGGCGGGCGGCCGGGTCGACGGTCAGGCCGGCCGCCGCCAGCCGGTGCGGTCCGGGGGCGGCCGGCCCGCTGCGGCGCAGCACCGACTCGACGCGCAGGACGAGTTCGCGGGGGCTGAAGGGCTTGGTGACGTAGTCGTCGGCGCCGACCTCCAGGCCCAGGATGCGGTCGTCCTCGTCACCGCGGGCGGTGAGCATGATGACCGGCACGGGGCCCTGGCCGCGGATCCGCCGGCACACCTCCAGGCCGTCCATGCCGGGCAGCATCAGGTCGAGCACGACCAGGTCCGGCCGGTGCGCGGCGGCACGGGTGAGGGCCGTGGGACCGTCGTCGGCGCGGTCGACGGCGTAACCGGCGCGGTCCAGATACCCGGCGACGACCTCGGCGACGGTCGGATCGTCGTCGACGACCAGGATCCGGGGGGAGCCGGCGGCTTCGGCTTCGGCTTCGGACCGCGGGGGCTCGTACGGCTGCTGCTGCATGCCCCCAGCCTGGCACCGCGCCGCCGCCGGCGCGGGGCCGGATGCCCTTCGGGCCTTCGACGTCCGTGTTTCGTAAGGAGCACTGGTCCGATATGCCTGATTCGCGTTCGTAGGGTGAAACCCGTGACGACGACACCTTCGGACGTCGACGTGGTGCTGCCCTGCCTGAACGAGGCCGAGGCCCTTCCCTGGGTGCTCGAACGGATCCCGCCGGGCTGGCGCGCACTCGTCGTCGACAACGGTTCCACCGACGGCTCGGCCGAGGTCGCCCGCGCGCTCGGCGCGACCGTCGTGCACGAGCCGCGCCGGGGCTTCGGCGCCGCCTGCCACGCCGGGCTGAGCGCGGCCACCGCCGACGTGGTGTGCTTCTGCGACTGCGACGCCTCCCTCGACCCGTCGCTCCTCGTCCCCTTCGTCCGCGAGGTGCGAGGCGGCGGGGCCGACCTGGTCCTCGGCCGGCGGCGCCCGCGGGGCCGGGGCGCCTGGCCCGCGCACGCCCGCGCCGGCAACCTCGCGCTCGCGCGGATGCTGCGCCGCCGCACCGGGCTGCCCCTGCACGACCTCGGTCCCTTGCGCGCCGCCCGGCGTGAGGCGCTGCTCGCCCTCGGCCTCACCGACCGGCGCAGCGGCTATCCGCTCCAGATGGTCGTCCGCGCGGCCGACGCCGGGTGGCGGATCGCCGAGCACGACGTGCCGTACCTGCCGCGCACCGGGGCCTCGAAGGTGACGGGCACCTGGCGCGGGACCTGGCAGGCCGTAAGGGACATGAGCCGCGTGCTGACCGAGACGCCCGCACACGAAGGGAGGACCGCGCGTTGACCACGCTCCTCGTCATCGCCAAGGAACCGCGCCCCGGCCGGGTCAAGACCCGGCTCACCCCGCCGTTCACGCCCCGTCAGGCGGCGGAGCTGGCCGAGGCGTCGCTCTCGGACACCCTGGCCGCCGTCGCGGCGGCCCCGGCCGGCCGACGCATCCTCGTCCTCGCCGGGCGGCCCGGCCCCTGGCTGCCGCCCGGCTTCGAGGTCGTACCGCAGTGCGCGGGCGGTCTGGACGAGCGGCTGGCGGACGCCTTCGCGCACTGCGCGGGTCCGGCACTGCTCATCGGCATGGACACCCCGCAGGTGACGCCGGAGCTGCTCACCGTGGACTTCGCCGACTGCGACGCCTGGTTCGGCCCGGCGGAGGACGGCGGGTTCTGGGCCCTCGGCCTGGCCCGCCCCGAGCCCGCCCTGCTGCGGGGTGTGCCCATGTCGGCCTCCGTGACGGGAGCGGTCCAGCGGGACCGGCTCGTGGCCGCCGGTCTGCGGGTGCGCGATCTGCCCCGCCTGCGCGACGTCGACACCGCCGCCGACGCCGAGGCCGTCGCCGCCCTGGCCCCGCACGGCCGGTTCGCGGCGCGGCTGGCGAGGTGTACGGCGGAGCCGGACCCACCCCGGGATTCCCGGCCGCCCGCGGAACCGGCCCCGCGCCCGGCCGGTCCCCGATGAGCACCCCACCCGCCACCGCCCTCGCCTGGGCGACCGCCGACCCCTACGCCGCCGCCCTGCGCGCCGGTCACGGGCCGCTGTTCCTGCGTCGTACCGACGGCTGGCTGCTGCCGCTGGAGGTGGAACGCTGGTGCGCCAGGGCCGACGCGGTCGACCGGGACGTGCTGGACCGGTGCGAGGGGACCGTGCTGGACGTGGGGTGCGGGCCCGGGCGGCTGGTGGCGGAACTCGCCGGCCGGGGCCGGGTCGGCCTGGGCATCGACGTCAGCGAGGCCGCCGTCGACCACACCGTACGGCTCGGGGGCCAGGCGCTGCGGCGGTCGGTCTTCGAGCCGCTGCCCGGCGAGGGCCGCTGGGGAACCGTCCTGCTCATGGACGGCAACGTCGGCATCGGCGGCGACCCGCGCGCCCTGCTGGACCGGGTGGCGCGGATCCTGCGCCCCGGCGGTCTGCTGATCGCCGAGACCGCCCCGGAGGACGTCGACGAACGCGTCCGCGTCCACATCACCGACGCCCGCGCCACCGCCGGTGACCCCTTCCCCTGGGCACGGCTCGGCACCCGGGCCCTGCTGCGCCACGCACGGGGCTGGGAGCAGACCGATCAGTGGGCGGCCGACGGGCGCCGCTTCGCCGCCCTGCGCAGCCGCAGCGCCAGCAGCAGCGCCGAGCCGCCGAAGAGGACGGCGCTGATCAGCAGCCAGCGGGCGAGGAACACGTCCGCCGGCAGCCCGGTGGCGGACCGGTAGCGCCGCTCCACCATGCCGCTGATCAGCGGGAACCACACGAGCAGGAGCAGCCCGGACAGGGCCGCCGGTACGCGCACGTACGGCACCCACTCCCGGCGCCGGAGCGCACCGAGCCCCCGTACGACCGCCCGGTCCGCGACCGCGTACAACGGCAGCAGCACGAGGTCGTGCAGCAGTGCCGCCGCCACGAACCACAGGGCCACGCCGAACCAGTCGTCGGCGAGGAGGCGTACGCCCGCGTAGGCGGCGAGGGCGAACGAGGCGGCGAGCAGCAGCAGTTGGAGGGGGCTGCCGACAGGGATCCGCGGACGCATCAGAGGTCTCCGAACGTCATCCGGGCCACCCACTTGGTGTTCAGCACACCGGGTGCGGCGGGCACGATGATCCGCGCCGGGTAGCCGTGGTCGGGGGACAGGTCCTCGCCGTTGACGTACAGGGCGAGCAGGGAACGCGGGTCGGCCACCTGGTTGGCGCGCAGGGCGGCGCTCCGGAAGGCGCCGCGCCGCTGGAGGGACTCGACGAACACGTCCGGCGGGTCGTCGTCGTGGCCGACGAGCGCCGCGAGGTCGCGCAGCCGCACCCCGCGCCACCACTGGTCCGACGTCGACCAGCCCTCCACGCAGGCGATGGGCAACGCCGCGCTGTGCAGGGGGAGTTCGGCGAGCTGGGCGCGGCTGAGACGGACGGTGCCCGTACGTCCCGTCACCACGAGCCGCCAGGCGTCCTCGCCCGTCCGCGCCGCCTCGATCCCGGCGTACGCGGCGGTCTTGTTGATCTGGAAGCCGTTCGGGCCGCCGCCGGGTTCCGCGCCGCCGTGCGGGGCGAGGAGGGCGGTCCGGCGCAGGGCACCGTCGAAGTTCTGCCCCACCGTCGTCGCGAACAGCAGCAGCGAGCCACCCCCGACGAACCACAGGGCACCCCGCCGGGAGACGGTCGGCTCGGCGGGACGCACCGGCACCAGGTCGTTCTTCTCCTCCCGCAGCTGCCGCAGATTGCGCAGCGCCGTGGGCATCTTCAGCATCGCGTGGGCGACGAACGCGGCGAAGAACACCCATGCTCCGTAGAAGTGCAGCGGGTAGAAGGAGCCGGGGAAGACGTAGTCGAGCTGGACGTTGAGCACACCGGTCACGAACTCGAACAGCGCGCCGCCCACCAGGAGCAGCAGCGAGATCCGCTCCAGGGCGTGCGCGAGCGAGCGGGCCGGCGGCAGTGCGAACAGCCTCGGCACGACGGACCACAGCTTGGCGAGCAGGACGGGGATCAGGGCGATGCCGAGGGTGACGTGGACGCCCTGGTTGAGCCGGTACAGCCAGTGCGGGTTCGTCGGCCAGGCGAAGAGGTAGAAGCCGAGGATCCCCTTGTCCGGGGTCTTGTCGTTCACCGGCGACAGGTCCGGGTTGTAGGCGGCGTACGAGAGGAGTCCCGTCACGAACAGCACGGTGATGCCGAACAGCAGCACCAGGCCCAGCACCGAGGTGAACCAGGGGCCGCGCAGGGGGCTGCGCCAGAAGCCCGGGGACGTGGGGAGCCGCGGAGCGCGTGGATCGTCTCGCATGAGCCGACGGTAGGCCGGGAGCCCCCCGTGAAGGCGTGCTCAACCCATGACGAAACGCTGACGTCGGACCCGGACGGCGGTCCGTGACGGGCGGCGCGGCCTAGCGTTCCGGTGTGATCCGCACCCCGCCCTCCACAGCACCGTCCCGAGGCCGCCGTCGTGACCTGTACGCCGCCGCGGCCGCCGTACTGCTCGTGACGGCGGCCGTCCTGATCGGCCGCCACATCGAGGGGACCAGCCGCACGCTGTTCGTCGACTGGCCGCCGCTGCTGGCGTCCTGGGGCCCGCACCTGGGCCCCGGCACTCCGGCGGCCGTCCTGGTCGCGATCGCCACCGTGGCGTACGGCCCCGCCGTGGCGGCCCGTCTCCCCTGGCGAGCCCTGCTGCCGGCGGTCTGGGGCACGGCGACGGCGTGGATCTTCTCCCTCGCCCTGATCGACGGCTGGCACCGTGGCGTCGCACGCAGGCTCACCACCCGCTACGAGTACCTCCAGGTCATCGACCGCTTCCACGACATCCCGGCCGCGCTGCAGGGCTTCACGCAGCACATCCTGCTCGACTCCCCCGACCACTGGCCCGCCCACATCGCCGGCCACCCACCGGCCGCCACGCTCACCTTCGTCCTGCTCGACCGGATCGGGCTGCGGGGCGGGGGCTGGGCCGGGGTGTGGTGCGTCGTCGTCGGGGCGACGGCCTGTGTGGCCGTGCTGGTCACGATCCGCGCCCTGGCCGACGAGGCGCTCGCGCGCCGGGCGGCCCCCTTCCTCGTCCTGGCCCCGGCGGCCGTGTGGATGGGCACCTCGGCCGACGCGTACTTCGCGGCGGTGGCGGCGTGGGCGGTGGCGTCACTGGCGCTGGCGGTCACCACCCGGTCCCTGTGGTGCGCGGCAGCCTCCGGGCTGCTGTTCGGCCTGACCTGCTATCTGTCGTACGGCCTCACGCTCGTCGCCCTGATCGGGGCGGCGGTCCTGGTGCTCGGCCGGCACGGCATCCGGGAGCGCCCCGCCCTGCTGGTGCCGCTGCTCGCCGGACTGGCGGTCGTCCCCGCGGCGTTCACGCTCGCCGGGTTCAACTGGTGGGAGGCATACCACCTGCTGGTCACGCGCTACCACCAGGGCGCGGGCGGCATCCGTCCCTACGGCTACTGGGTCTGGGCCAACCCGGCCTGCACGGTGCTCATCACGGGCCTGGCGACAGCGGCGGGACTGCGGCGGACGGGGGCGGTGCTGATACGGCGTCCCGCCCGGCCGCGCGGCGACGTCCGGCTCGCGTTCCTCGTGGCCGCCGCCCTGCTCGCCCTGCTGGTCGCGGACCTGTCCGGCATGAGCAAGGCGGAGACGGAACGCATCTGGCTCCCGTTCGCCCTGTGGCTCCTCCCTGCCTGCGCGCTCCTGCCCCGCCCCCGCGCCTGGCTCACCGCCCAGGCCCTGCTCGCGCTGCTCCTGAACCATCTGCTGCTCACCGGGTGGTGACCGCTCGGCAGGAGGCGGATGCTCGATGCCATGACGATCGACGTGACGGCCGAGCGTGTCCTGCCCCTGCCGCCCGAACGCGTGGCCGCGTACGCCATGGACTGGCGCCACGACGCCGACTGGACCCAGGGCATCCGCACGGCCGCACTCACCGCGGAGGCGTCCGGGGGCGGCTTCGGAACGGGAGCGGAGGTCACGCGTACGGCGTACTTCCTGGGTCGGCGCATCGACTACGTGCTGCGGGTCGCCGCGTACGACCCACCCCACCTGCTGGACATGGTGTCCGTGGCCGGCCCGATGCCCATGCACGTCACCTACACCTTCGACCCCCACCCGCGCGGCACGCACGCCCGCATCCGGGTGCGGGGCGGCGAGGGGGGGTTCTACCGGCTGGCGGCACCTCTGCTGGCCCGGCAGGTCCGCACCAACCTCGCCAAGGACCTGCGCGACCTCGAAGCGCGACTCGTGACACAGGGGTGACGTGGCACGGCGATGAGACGAAGCGAGGCGAACAGGGCCGCCCGGCCCTGGCGTTGGGGGGGGAGGCCGGGCCGGGCGCCGTGGCCCTGCTCTCCCGTCGCCCCCTCCCCCGCCTCGGCCGAACGGCCGACCGCAGCGCCGCCCCGAAGGCCGCCCCGCTCAGCCCGGGGTCACGCCCAGCAGCCGTTGACGGTCGCGGCGAGGCCGTCGAGGGCGTCCTTGATGTCGTTCCCGGCGGCGGTGGAACCGTTCTCGACGAAGGAGAAGACCTTCCAGCGCCCGTCCTGCGCCTTCGTCATGCCGCTGAGGGCGATGGCGCCGGTGAGGGTGCCGGTCTTGCCCTTGACCTTGCCGACGGCGCACTGGGAGTCCGGGGTGTCGAACCGGCCCCACTCGGGGCCCAGGGTGGCGCCCGCCTCGCCCGCGACGGGCAGGCCGTCCGCGATGTACTTCAGGGTCTGGCGGTGGCGGGGGTCGACGGTCAGGTCGAGGATCTCGGCCAGCGTCTGGGCCGGGATCCGGGTGGAGCGGGACAGTCCGCTGCCGTCGTACATCTCGAAGTTGTCCAGCGACACCCCGTACCGCTGGCTGAGCACGGACCGTACGACGGCCGTCCCGTCCTCGAACGTCGCCGAGCGGCCGGCGCCGAGCGCGGTCATCCGGAGCAGCGTCTCGGCGATGTTGTTGTCGCTCACCTTGAGCATGTGCTTCACGATCTTGGACAGCTTGTCCGAGCTGTGCTGGGCCACGGGGACGTTCCCGGCCCCGGCCGCGCCTCGGGTGACATCGCCGGTGACGGCGACACCCCGGTCGGTGAGGAGCTTGGCGAAGACCTGCCCCGCGTCCACGGCGGTGTCCGCGACGGCGTGTCCGTCCACCACCAGGGGCCGCACCGGGGCGATCTCGTTCGGGTAGTAGCCGGCGTTCCAGCCGGTGGCGAGTGCGGGCTCGGGGAAGAGGCTGTCGTCGACGCGGACCTTCACCGAGGTCAGACCGGCGCGCTTCAGGCCCGCGACCGCGTCCTTGGCCAGCGCGTCGAGGTCGTCGGTGGTCAGCGTGCGGTCGCCGCCGCCTATGAGGGTGAGCGTGCCGTCGCCGTAGACGACCTTGGTGGTGAACCGGTGGTCGGGGCCGAGCACGGTCAGGGCGGCGGTGGCGGTGGCGAGCTTGGTGTTGGACGCCGGCATCAGCGCGGTGCTCGCGTCATGGCCCCAGACCACCCTGTCGGACTTGGCGTCGATCACGACACCGCTGAGGGACGGGCCCAGACGCGGGTCCTGGGCACGGGTGGTGAGGTTGTCCGCGATCTTCTGCTCGGCCGGATCGAGCGCGGTGACCGTGCTCTTGGAGACGACCTTGTCCGCGGCGAAGGCCGACGGGGCGGCGGCCAGGATCGACCCCGCGACGGGGCCGGTGGTGGCGATCACGAGTGCGCGGCGGACCGCCGGACTCATCGACTTGGGCTTGCGGTGACGTCCGCCTGCTGCGGCGGACAGGGAGGAACTGGGCACGTGGGGGGCCTCGTGTGCTGGGTCCGTTGGTACGGACGGGACAAAAGTACTTGAAGGGGAAAGTACAAGAGTGACTGTTGTTACGGATGAGTATTTTGTGAAAAAGGGCGGTGACGAGCGCCACGCGGGCGGAAACGGGATTGAACGCCCTGATGAAAGGGGGTGCGAATCAACTTCCGGGGCGCTGTGGCGCTCGGATGCCCGACAGGGCGAAGGACGCCGTGTCGAAGCGTCCGGCCTATCCTGGCCATGAGTGGCCGCCGTGCGCGGCCAGGGGGTTTCTCTCGGACGAGCCAGGGAGGTCCCCGTGTGAGCGGGCATCGGGGTCGTACGGCGATCGTCGCGGCCGTGTTGTCACTGGCCGTGACCCTGGCCGCGTGCGGGGGCTCCGGGGAGTCCGACTCGGGCGGGGCTGCCCCCGGCGAGGGCGGCTTCGGGGTCGGGCTGCTGTTCAGTCAGAACATCCAGACCCGCTGGGAGACGTTCGACAGGCCCTTGATCGAGAAGAGACTCAAGGAGCTGTGCGCGGACTGCGCGCTGGAGTACGCCAACGCCGAGGGGGACGTGGCCGCCCAGCAGCAACAGGTGGAGACCCTCCTCAACAAGGGCGTCAAGGTGCTGATCCTCAGCGCCGTGAACTTCCGGTCGCTCCGCTCCTCGGTCGAGCGGGCACACGACGCGGGCGTCCCGGTCATCGCCTACGACGGCCTCGTCGAGGGCCCGATCTCGGCCCACGTCTCCTTCGACAACGAACGGGTCGGCAGGCTCCAGGGCGAGGCGCTCCTCAGGGCCCTGGGCGACAAGGCGGCCGACAGCCAGATCGTCATGATGAACGGCCCCCAGACCTCCCCGACGAACGTGTCCTTCAAGAGGGGCGCGATGTCCGCCCTCCAGGGCAAGGTCAGGATCGGCAGGACGTACGACGTCCCGGGCTGGAGCCAGGAGAGCGCCCACGCCAACATGGTCCGCGCCGTCGCCGCCCTGGGTGCCGACGACATCGACGGCGTCTACGCCGCCAACGACGGTCTCGCCGCCGGCGTGATCTCCGCCCTCAAGGCCGCCCGCATCGACCCGCTGCCTCCCGTCACCGGCCAGGACGCCGACCTCGCGGCCGTGCAGCGCATCCTCGTCGGCGAGCAGTACATGAGCATCTACAAGCCCTTCAAGGCCGAGGCCGACACGGCCGCGGAGATGGCCGTCGCCCTGGGCCGCGGCGGGAACGTCGACGACATCGCCGAGACCACCGTCGACACGCCCACCACCAAGGACATCCCCGCCGTCCTGCTCGACCCCGTCCCCGTGACGGTCACCACCATCGAGGACACCGTGGTCAAGGACGGCGTGTACACGACCGACCAGATCTGTGTGCCGAGGGTCGCCGCCGCCTGCGAGAAGGCCGGGCTCACCCGGTGACAGCGGGCCTGCCGGACGCCCACCGAGCGACTGAATCCGCAGGCCGAGCAGCGTGTCTGGCGAGTGGGGCGGGCGGCTCGGAGCAGGGTGTTCCGTGCAGGTGCTCCGTACCGCCGCCGTCGAGGAGGAACCGTGAAGCGTCGTGTCGTCGCCGTCCTGGCCGTTGCCGTCACCGGGCTGGTGCTGTCGGCCCTACCGGCCGCGGTCCACCGGGGCCTGGGCAGGGTCGGCAGCGATGACTGGAACATCTTCCTCACCAATGTGCTGCTGTAGCGCAGGGTCCTCACACCAGTTCGGGTTGCGGCTCCGGCCGCGCCGGCGCGGCCTGCGGTTCCCACTGCCTGGTGGTCCGCAGGTAGCCGTAGACCACTGAGACCATCGCCAGCAGGAGAAGCGGTCCGAACAGCCAAGGGTGTGCGGCCATCTCCATCGGGATGTAGCGGTACGACAGCAAAAGCGCGGCGAACACCGCCACCCCGTACGCGACCAGCTGGATTCCCGCCCGGTCCCAGCCGCGGTCGAGCGAGCGCAGAGCCGCCTCGATCGTGACCACGAAGACCACACCGGCGATGAGATCCGCGCCGTAGTGGTAGCCGAAGCCCAGCGTCGCGCCGAGTGTGGCGATCAGCCAGAACGTTCCCGCGAAGCGCAGAACGCGCGGGCCCCTGCGGGTGTGGATGAAGATCGCGGTGGCCCACGCCGTGTGCAGGCTGGGCATGCAGTTGCGAGGGGTGATGCCGTCGTACGGCATGGGCTGGGGGGCGATGACCGGCGGCGGCACGTCGGGCCACAGGTTGGCCATCGCCCAGTGCCCGCCGCCGGTGCCGAAGGCTCCGGTGCCGTAGGCGAAGACCGGTCCGACGACCGGGAAGATCATGTAGATGCCCGGCCCCAGGAGGCCGATCACCAGGAAGGTGCGCACCAGATGATGGCGCGGGAAGCGCCGCTCGGCCGCCACGTGGCGCATCTGGTACAGCGCGACGACGACCGCGGCCACCGCGAGTTGTACGTAGACCCAGTCGAGAACATGCTCGCCCACCGGGCCGGTCGCGTCGACGATCCGCCCCGCCAGCCAGGACGGGTTGCCCAGCGCGTGATCGGCGATCGCCACGTACTGGTCGAGCACCACCGGGCAGGTCTTCGAGGTGATCAGCAGCCAGGCGTCACCGGTCTTGCGGCCGGCCACCAGCAGCAGACCCAGTCCGACGCCCTTCAGCAGCAGGACGCGTTCGGGGCCGGTGCGGCGTGTGACGGCGACGACCGCACACCCCAGCATCACCCACAACGCGCCGTTGCCGAAGGGGTGGCCGTCGGTCACCTCGGCGTCGGCCAGCCACCGCACCAGCAAGAACGCGAGGTCGATACCGATCGCGGCGGCCATCGCCAGGAACCGCTGCCGCCAGGTGAGCACCACCATCGTCAGCGCCATGCCGGCGTACAACAAGAAGCCCGATTTAGGAGGAAATATCGCCTCTCGCGCCTGATGGGTCATCGGCCCCGGCTGGCCGTAGCGGCGAGCGGCGATCTCCAGCGCGACGAGGAACCCGAGGGCTACCGCCCCCGCCGCGACCCACAGCAGCGTTCTGTATTTTGTTCGCGGAAAAAACCGCGATCGTATAGGTATCAAACTATTCGGCCGATTTGTCAGATTTTAAAGGTGATCATTAAGTTCGAACATGTTATCGGAGCCCAGTGGGCGGTTTTCGAACACGGCCACTCCGGAGATGAAGACGGCCGCCGGCGCGAGGACGTTGCTCCTCGTGGCCGATGTGGCCTTCGTCGCGGTAGCGGGTCGCGGCGCCCTCGCCGGCGTCCGGTGCGCCGACCGCCGCCGTGCGCACTCCGGCCTCCGCGGCGGCGGAAATCCTGTCACCGCGAGGACACATCTCCGCGTGCGTCGGCGTTAGGGTTGGAGCACACGCCCGGGCCCCCGCCGCATCCCCGAGACGAAGGTGCCATGCCCGCTGAGAACGCCCCTGCCGCCGGGAACCTCGACGACGACGACTACCCCGCCTACACCATGGGGCGAGCCGCCGCCGCCCTCGGCACCACTCCGGCCTTCCTGCGGGCCATCGGCGAGACCGCGCTGATCACTCCCCTGCGCTCGGAAGGCGGCCACCGCCGGTACTCCCGCCGCCAGTTGCGCGTCGCCGCCCGCGTCCGTGAACTCGTCGACCAGGGAACCCCCGTCGAGGCCGCCTGCCGCATCGTCTCCCTTGAGGACCAGCTCGACGACGCCCTCCGCCTGAACCTGGAGATGCGCCGGAAGCTGGACGGGACCGGCGCGCATACCTAGTCCCGTCGGCACAGAAATACAGTCCGCGGCGACATGAGAATCAGTGAGCGACCCCGAAAAAACCTGGGAGCCACCACCGTCCCTGTGTTAACGTGATAGCAGTTGCAGTTTTGGTTGCCAGAGAATTATTTCTTTGCAGAGCTTTCCGGATCTTTCCGGAGGGGTGATCACAGCGGCGACTCGGAATCCGTAAAGTGCGGACTCCGGCACTGCCCCCCAAGGGAGATTCAATATGGCATCTGGCACCGTGAAGTGGTTCAACGCGGAAAAGGGCTTCGGCTTCATCGAGCAGGACGGCGGCGGCGCTGACGTGTTCGCCCACTACTCGAACATCGCCACCAGCGGCTTCCGCGAGCTTCAGGAAGGCCAGAAGGTTACCTTCGACGTCACGCAGGGCCAGAAGGGCCCGCAGGCCGAGAACATCGTTCCCGCCTGACACTGACGCGAACTATGTGGCTGGGGCCCGCGCTCTTGGGGTGCGGGCCCCAGCTCATTGCTTTTCCGAATTTCCCGGGCATCCCCGGATCTCGCATTTCCCTCGGCTGATTCTTGCGAATCCCCGTGCGGCTCTCCACCGCTGGACGGCATTCCTCGATACGCCGCATCGAGGAAGGTTCCTTCTTGAACCGCACCCGTCGTGCCGGCGGCAGCTCCGGCCGCTTCCACGCAGACCGAAACTCCACGCGCTCGACGGGCAAGCCTCGTGGCAGCCGCTTCCGAGGGCAGGGCACAGGAGCACGCTCCACCGCGCGCCCCCAGGAGTTCACCCTGCCGGTCACCCTCACCGAGCCGCTTCCGGCGGTCGAGACGTTCGCCGAACTGGACCTGCCGGCCCGTCTGCTGTCCGCGCTCGGCGCCGAGGGCGTGACCGTGCCCTTCCCGATCCAGTCGGCCACCCTGCCGAACGCGCTGGCCGGCCGTGACGTACTCGGCCGCGGCCGCACCGGCTCGGGCAAGACGCTCGCCTTCGGCCTGCCCGTGCTGGCCCGGCTCGACGGGCAGCGGGCCCAGCCCCGGCAGCCGCTCGCCCTCGTGCTCGTCCCCACCCGGGAGCTCGCCCAGCAGGTCACCGACGCGCTCGCCCCGTACGCCCGGGCCCTGCGGGTGCGCATCGCCACCGTGGTGGGCGGCATGGGGATCGGCCGCCAGGCGAGCGCGCTGCGCGACGGCGCCGAGGTCGTCGTCGCGACACCCGGCCGCCTCAAGGACCTCATCGAACGGGGCGACTGCCGGCTGGACCAGGTCGCCGTCACCGTCCTGGACGAAGCCGACCAGATGGCCGACATGGGCTTCATGCCGCAGGTGACCGCGCTGCTCGACCAAGTGGCTCCCGACGGGCAGCGGTTGCTGTTCTCCGCCACCCTGGACCGCAACATCGACCTCCTGGTACGCCGTTACCTCCACGACCCCGTGGTCCACTCGGTCGACCCGTCCGCGGGCGCCGTCAGCACCATGGAGCACCATCTGCTGCACGTGCACGACGCCGACAAGCACACCACGGCGACCGAGATCGCCGCGCGCGACGGCCGAGTGATCATGTTCCTGGACACCAAGCACGCGGCCGACCGGCTGGCCAAGCACCTGCTGTCCGTGGGTGTGCGTGCCTCGGCCCTGCACGGCGGCAAGTCCCAGCCGCAGCGCAACCGGACGCTCGCCCACTTCAAGGACGGCCACGTCACGGTCCTGGTGGCCACCAACGTCGCCGCGCGCGGGATCCACGTCGACGACCTCGACCTCGTCGTGAACGTCGACCCTCCCGGCGACCACAAGGACTATCTGCACCGTGGCGGCCGTACCGCCCGCGCGGGCGAGTCCGGCACCGTCGTCACCCTCGTCCTGCCGCACCAACGTCGCGCGGTGGACCGTGTGATGACCGATGCCGGCATCACCGCGCGTACCGTCCAGGTCCGCCCGGGCGACGCCGAACTCCAGCGCATCACCGGCGCCCGGCCCCCCTCCGGGGTGCCCGTCGTGCTCACCGCACCGGCCGCCGAACCCCGTGAGCGCACCGGGTCCGCCGGCCGCGGTCGCAGAGGACGGGGCTCCGGGCGCGGCGGGAACGGCGGAGCCGGCGGGCGCGGCGGGAACGGACGGGGCGGCGCCGGGCGTGGCGGGAACGCGCGCGGCACCTCCCGAACCCGTGGCTCCGCCTCGAAGAACAACCCCTAGCTCGACCACCGGGACGCACTCCCGGCCGGGGCGGCGGACCTTTGCACGGTCCCCGTGATCGACGAGTACGGCCACGGCCCGGGACCCGGTGTTTCTTCCCCAACTCTGTGGAGGCATCCATGCGCTGTGTCATCGCCCGTTTCCCCTTCGACCTGATCAAGAGCGAGGTCGAGCAGTCGATGAGCGGCATCACGCCGGAACCCGTCGCCGGCCTGGCCGTGACCATCGGCCGCCGCGTCTATCCCGTGATGCAGGTGGGGGAAGTGATCACCAGGCAGAACCGCCGCGACTTCACCGTGGGCGAGATGCACCGGGCGCTGACCCGGCTCGGTTTCGTCTGCCACGACGTGCCCGCGGCCGCGCCGGCCGGGGACACGCGAGCCGACGATGGCGCACTGGGCTGGTGACGTCTCGGCGGCTGCCACGCACCGAGGCCCTCCGTCGGACTAGGCTCACGGGGTATGAGGCACCCTGACGACCTGCTCGTCGCGATCGCGGCGCTGGTGGAGGAACGGCACAGCAGCCAGATGTCCCTGACCGTCGTGATTCCGGGGGCCGTCATCACCGGACGGCTGGCCCCGGAAGCCCTGTGGAAGGAACGCGTCGCCGAAGTCCTGCGGGACTCCGAGCACCTGAGGCCGTTCGCCGCCGCGTTCGGCCCGCCCCAGGGCAACGGCGCCCCCCGGCCGGAGCGCGGTGACGGACCCACCCACCTCCACTTCCACGTCGCCCGGATCCTCCAGGGCAGCTTCGGCATCCCCGACACGGGAGGCATGTACCGCGTCGCCCTGGAGGACGTGAGCGCCTGGACGATCGGGGACATCGGCTACTCGGACCAGTGAGGCCCGGCGCCCCCAGGCCCGTTGGGCCGGGGGCCGGGACGGCTGTGCGGGTTCCGGCCGGGTGGGTAACCGCACCCCATGGGTGACATCCTCGTGGGCACGTGCTCGTGGACCGATCGGGCGCTGGTGGGCAGCGGTTGGTATCCGGTGGGACGGCGGGACGCCGAGGGGCGGTTACGGCACTACGCCGAGCGGTTTGCGGTCGTGGAGGTCGACGCGTCGTACTACGCCCTGCCCGGCGAGCGGAACAGCCGGCTGTGGGCGGAGCGGACACCGGACGGGTTCGTGTTCGACGTGAAGGCGTTCTCCCTGCTGACGGGGCATCCCACGCGCAGTGCGGTGATGCCGGACGGACTGCCGGCCGACGCCCGGGATCCCGGCGTGCTCGACGAGGTGTGGGCACGGTTCGCCGCGGGGATCGCCCCGTTGCGGCGGGCCGGCCGGCTGGGCTGCGTGCTGTTCCAGTTCCCCCCGTGGTTCCGGCCGGGCGCCGAGGCCGAGGCGTTCGTGGCGGACTGCGCCCGGCGCACCCAAGGGTGGCCCGTCGCCGTCGAGTTCCGGCATCCGGGGTGGTGGCGGGAGGAGCGGGCGGCGGCCACGTGCGCGCTGCTCGCGCGGTACGGCATGACCGCCGTCGCCGTCGACATGAACCGGACGCTGCCGTCCTCCCTGCCGCCCGTCACCCCCGTCACGTCACCCCGGCTGTCCGTCGTCCGGTTCCACGGGCGCAGCGCGGCCTGGGGCACCGGCAGCAAGGAGGAGCGGTTCCGGTACGCGTACGACGGTGACGAACTCGCCGAATGGCTGCCCCGGCTGCGCGCCCTCGCCGCGCGGGTGGACCAGCTCCACGTGCTGTTCAACAACTGCTGCGGTGACGCCGCCGTACGGGCCGCCGAGACCATGACCCGGCTGCTCGGACGCCCCGTCGACGCCCCCTCGGCACCGGCCGGGTGACGTGAACTGATGGAGCGGCGCCGGCCCGCGGACGAGGAGGCCGGGGCCGCCGCCGGTGAGGGAGCGCTCGGCTCGCGTCCCGGGTCACTTCACGAAACGGTACTTCAGGTGGGTGGCCGAGGGCGTGGCGACGACCCTGGTCGGCTCCAGGTCGCGTCGCCCCGGGCCCAGTCCCTCGAAGAGGCGGAGTCCGTCGCCGAGGAGCGCGGGCACCACGTGCAGGTGCAGTTCGTCGATGAGGCCCGCCCTGAGGTACTGCCGCACCGTGCGCGCCCCGCCCGCGATGTCGACGTTCCGGTTCCCGGCGGCGGCCTTCGCCCGGTCGAGGGCGCTGTGGATGCCGTCGGTGACGAAGGTGAAGGTGGTGCCGCCCTCCTTGACCAGGGTCGGCCGGGGACGGTGGGTGAGGACGAACACCGGGGTCCGGAACGGCGGGTTGTCGCCCCAGAACTCCTCGCCCGTGTCGTACATCATCCGCCCCATGACCACCGCTCCGGTGGCGTCGAACCACTCCCGGATCAGCTCGGAGTCGCGGTTCTCCTCCCCGCCGGTCATGCCCTGGCGTTCCCGCCAGCTCGCCAGGTTGTGGATCCACTCGAAAAGCGGCTCGGCGCCGTCTCCTCCCGGGTTGTCGACGGTGACACCGGTGCCGGCGACGTAGCCGTCGAGGGAGATGGCCATATCCGCGGTTACGGTCACGGTGGGTGCTCCTGAGGTCGAGGTCGTGGCGCGCGCTGAATCGCTGCCTTCACTCTCCCGTCGATCGGGGAGCGACGGATTCGACACTCCCACCGACGCGCGACGCGCACGACACGACGCGCACGACGCGACGCCCCCGTCACCGCCGCCGAGATGTCGAGAAGTCGGCATACGGCGGCGGGCGGGGGCGTCGCGGACGGACGGGGGTGCCCCGTCACTCACTCGTGACGTCGGTCACCTTCCAGCGCTGGTTCGTACCGGAGTTCGGCAGCCACAGGCCCACCCCGGCGCCCTCGTTCGTGGACTGCCCGGAGACGTCCGCGAGGCGGCCGGTGCCGGCGTTGACGAGGGTCCAGGTGCCGTCGCCGGTCGTGGACATGATCCACTGCGCGGCGCTGTCGCGGCGGCCCTCGTCGGGCTCGGCCACCAGGGCGCCGTCACGGACGGCGAGGCGCTTGTCCTCGGTCGCCTCGGTCAGGACGTACCGCTTGCGGTTGTCGGTGCCGCGGATCTCCTCCACCCGCCACTGCTGACCGCTCGGGTCGGAGGCGTTGGCGCTCTTGATGACGAGGCCGGTGCCGTTGTCGGCGATGCTGAGGTCCTTGCCGCTCTGGACGCCGGTCAGCCGGTAGGTGTGGCCCTTCTGGAGTTCGGCCGCGTCCTTCGCGACGCCGGAGACGCCCTTGACGAGGAAGGACGTCACGGACTGGGCGGGCACGGTGAGCGTGGCCTGCTTGCCGGTGACCCGGACCGCCTTCTGCTTCTCCAGCTTGCCGTCGGCGCTGGTCACCACCGGGGTGACGGTGGCGCGGGAGGAGACCTGGCCGAACTTCGACAGGTCGAGCGTGACGTCACGCGCCTCGGCGGTGCTGTTGACGTGGACGACGGTCGCCGCGTCGCCCTTGCGGGAGACCGCCGCGGTGCTGGAGGTGTCGTTCGTCTTGATCAGCCGGTCGCCGGGCTTGATGTAGTGCGTGAAGTTACGGGCCGTGTCGAACTTCGTGTTGGTGTAGATCGGGCAGGACTCCAGGGTGTCCTTCGACGTGCAGCTGAACGAGAGCTGGATCTCGCCCCAGTTGCCGCCCTTCGCGGACTCGCCGCCCGGCTTCATGTTGTCGTAGTCCTCGACGGGCTGCCAGAACACCCAGGCGCGGGGCTCCAGTTCGCGCAGGTCGTCGACGATGCGCTGGGCGAGGCCGAGGCCCGGCCGCATGTCCGTGAAGCTCTGGCCGTCGCCCCAGTCGCCCTCGACCTCGCTCATCCACAGCGGCTTGTCGGCGGCCTTGGCCAGGTCGCGGACGGTGGTGCGCTGGCCGGTGCCGTAGGTGTGGACGTTCATCTGGTCGACGAGGTCGCGCACTTCCTGGGGGTAGGAGTTCCAGTTCGTGGCGAACGTGCCGGGGTTGGTCTCGTCCATCGCGGAGATCTCCGCGTGGCTACGGGACTTGTCCAGGACCGGGGCCAGCGCGCGCAGCACCTTCTGCTGGAGCTCGGGGCCCATGTGGGCGCCTTCCTGCCGGCCGCCGACGGGCTCGCCGTCCGGGCCGAGCTTGGTGCCCCAGTAGCTGGTGTTCGGCTCGTTGAACGGGTCCAGGGTGTCGACCTTGATGCCGTGCGCCTTCTCCAGCCGCTCGGTCGCGCCCACCAGGTACTTGGCGAAGTCGTCGACGGACTCGGGCTTGAGCTGGTCCTTGCCCGCGTCGAAGTTGCCGGAGACGTAGCCGCTCTCGGTCATGAACCAGGGCGGGGAGTTGCTGAAGGTCTCCCAGTGGGTGATGTCCTTCTTGATGCGGTCGACCCACCAGCGCTGCGTCTTGTCGGCGTCCTTGTTCCAGTCGGCGGGGTCCTCGGCGTCCCACCAGTCGACGTCCTCGCGGGTGGTGCCCGCCGGGGCCTTCCACCAGCCCTCGACCGCGCCGCCCGCGCGCAGGTAGTCCTTGACGTCCGGGGCGTTGCCGCCGCCGATGTTGTAGCGGGCGATGTTCAGGGCGAGGCCGTCGTCGCCGAAGAGGAGCTTGGCCAGCTTCTCGCGTATCGCGGGCGGGTAGTCGCCGGTGGCGTTGGCGAACCAGACCAGGCTGGTGCCCCAGCCCTCGAACTTCTCCTGCTTGTAGGAGGGGTCGGGCTGGACGGTGACCCCGGCGGCGGCCTGGACGGTCGTCTCGGCGTGCGCGGCGGGCAGGGTGGTCGTGGCCAGGACGGTGCCGGTCGCCAAGGTGACGCCGATGGCCCCGAGGAGCCTTCTCTTGCGGGTGCGGTGTGCCATCTCGAGTACTCCAACTCTTCTGCGTGCCGGGCGTCCCGGCGGGACGCAGAGAACGGGGCCAACGTGGTGCGCTTCGTGCGGGTCTGGCGTCTTCTCGTACGATTTCGACTAGGCAATGTTTACGTAAACATCCACTGGCGGGATGTCTACACTGTCCGAATCTCAGGGGTCAAGGAGTCGTTCCGGACCGAAATCCGCGACGGTCGTGCGACGGCCGCGCGGCGAGGGGAGCGAGGGGCAGGTGGGCACGGTGGACGGTGACAGCGCGCCAGGGGGTACGAGCCGGGTCGGCGCCCGTACGAGAAAACGCGCCGCCCGCCCGCGCCAGGGCGCCTCCATGGCCGACGTCGCCCAGCTCGCGGGGGTCTCCTCGCAGACGGTCTCCCGTGTCTCCAACGGCTTCCCCGGGGTGACCGAGGAGACGCGCAGGCAGGTCCTGGCCGCGATGCGGGAGCTGGGCTACCGGCCCAACAGCGCGGCACGGGCCCTCAGGCGCGGCGAGTTCCGCACCCTGGGCGTGATCACCTTCTCGCTGTCCACCATGGGCAACATCCGCACCCTGGAGGCGATCGCGACCTCCGCCGCCGAGCAGGGCTACGCCGTCACGCTGCTGCCCGTCGCCGTCCCCACCCAGGACGAGGTGAACGGCGCCTTCTCCCGTCTCGGGGAACTCGCCGTGGACGCGGTCATCGTCATCATGGAGATCCATCTGCTCGACGCGGCGACCATCTCGCTGCCGCCCGGCGTCCAGGTCGTGGTGGCCGACTCGGACGCCGGCGACCGGTACACCGTGGTCGACACCGACCAGGCGGGCGGCGCCCGCGACGCCGTACGGCATCTGCTGGACCTCGGGCACGACACGGTGTGGCACCTGGCCGGCCCGGAGGACTCCTTCGCGGCCCAGCGGCGGGCCAACGCCTGGCGCGGCACCCTCGTGGAGGCGGGCGCCGTCCCGCCGCCCCTGGTGCGCGGCGACTGGTCGGCCGAGTCCGGCTACCGGGCCGGTCTGCGGCTCGCCGGGGAGCGGGACTGCACGGCGGTGTTCGCCGCCAACGACCAGATGGCGCTGGGACTGCTGCGCGCCCTGCACGAGCGCGGCCGGAAGGTGCCCGACGAGGTCAGCGTCATCGGCTTCGACGACATCCCCGAGGCCGCGTCCTTCCTGCCCCCGCTGACCACCATCCACCAGGACTTCGCCGAAGTGGGACGCCTCTGCGTCGAGGGCGTCCTCGGCAAGATGCGGCACGACGGCACCGCGCACGGCACGACACTCGTCCCGACCCGGCTCGTGCTGCGCGAGAGCACGGCGCGCAGGCCGCCGCGCCAGGACGGCTAGGGGTCTCAGCCGGCCGCCGGGAGGTGCAAGGTGGCCTCCGCGCCGCCGTCGGGTTGGTTGCGGAAGGTGAGGCGGGCGCCGAGGAGACGGGCCTGGCCGGCGGCGATGGTCAGCCCCAGGCCCGTTCCCGTGGAGTCGCCGGCGCTCCGGAACCGCTGCGGGCCCGAGGTGGTGAGCACGGCCAGGAGGTCGGGCGGGAACCCGGGGCCGTGGTCACGGACCCGGACGACGGGCCCGTCGTCGCCCTGGCCTCCCGCCACGTCCACCTCGACCAGCACGGGCCGGGCGCCGTGCCGCAGGGCGTTGGTGACCAGGTTGGTCAGGATCCGCTCCACGCGCCGCGGATCGGTCTCCGCGAGCGTGTCGGCGACGATCCGCACCTCCACGCCGTCGAGCCCGGTGACAGCGCGGTGGGCCATCGCGCTGACCTGGCGGGGCTCCGTCTCCAGCGTCGCCACGTGGGCGTCGAGGCGGGCGACCTCCAGGACGTCCTCGACCAGGGCGCGCAGTTTGCGTACCCCGCCCGCCACCAGGTCGGTGGCCGGTCCGGGCGGCAGCAGGCCGGTCGCGGTCACCATGGCCGCGACCGGGGTGCGCAGTTCGTGCGCGATGTCGGCGGTCACCCGTCGTTCGGCCTCCAACCGGGCGCCGAGCGCGTCGGCCATGGCGTTCACGGACGCGGCGAGCCTGGCGATCTCGTCCTGCCCGCGCGGGCGGATACGGGCGTCCAGGTCGCCGTGGGCGATGCGTTCGGCGGTCCGGGCGGCGGCCGTGGCCCGGCGGCCCATGCGCAGGCCGAGGGCCAGTCCGGCCAGGGACACCGCGACGGTGGCCGCCACGCCCGTGGTGACCAACGTCCGGTCCAGCGCGGCCAGTTCGCCGGCCTCGTGACCGTAGGAACGCGACAGCGCGAGCACGGTGCGGTCCGAGACACGGGTCGCCGCCCACAGCACCGGACGCGGTCCGTTCTGGAGGTAGGTCACGCGGACGCCGCGGCGCACCGCCTCGGACACGGACCCTGGCAGGTCCGGCGGGTCGATCCGGGCCTCGGACGTGCGGCCGGCCGCGTGGTCGTAGACGGCGCTCACCAGGCGCCGGTCGAGGTCGGAGCGGGCGGTGGCCAGCTGTTCGGCGGCGGTGAAGCGGTGCACGAGCAGGCCGATCGCGCTCGCGACGCACACAGCTGCCGCGGCGACGGCCAGCGCCAGCTTCGTACCGATGTTCATGGAGCCCGGACCTACGCGCGCAGCTTGTAGCCGAAGCCGCGCACCGTCTCGATGCGCTCATGGCCGATCTTGGTCCGCAGTCGCCGGATGTGGACGTCCACCACCCGGGTGTCGCCGGACCAGGCGTAGTCCCACACGCGTTCGAGGAGCAGGTCCCGGGTGAGGACGATGCCGGGCGCGGCGGCGAACTCCTGCAACAGCTTCAGCTCCGTGGTGGTCAGGGCGAGCGGCTTCCCGGCGCGGCGCACCTCCAGGGTGTCCGGGTCGAGGGCCAGGTCCCCGAAGGTCAGCGGGGCGCTCTCCGGCCGTCGCCCGACGGGCTCGGCGCGGCGCAGCAGGGCGCGGATCCGGGCGGCCAGCACCAGGCCGTCGAACGGCTTGGTGACGTAGTCGTCGGCGCCCGCCTCCAGGCCCATCACCACGTCCACGGGATCGTTGCGCGCCGAGATCAGCAGCACCGGCACCCCCGACTCCTCGCGGATCCGGCCGGCCAGGCTCACCCCGTTCAGACCGGGCAGCATGATGTCCAGGACGGCCACGTCCGGCGGCCGCTCGCGGAACAGCGCGAGTCCGGTCGTCCCGTCCGCGGCGGTCCGCACCGCGTACCCGCTCGCCCGCAGGCTGAGCCGGGTCGCCTCCCGGATCATGTCGTCGTCCTCGACGAGCAGGACCTCATGCATGTGCTCTCCTGGGACTTCGGTGCTCGCTCGGCCCCGACCGCCGCGTTCCGTACAAGAAGACCAGCCGTGTGTGTCGGTGACCCGTCGGCCAGGTCACGGCTCAGGGACGGAACGCCGTCACGCCTTCGGCACCCGCAGAGGCACCTCCCCGACGTCCACCGCCCAGCCGGGTGCGGGTGGCCGGTCGGGGCTGAGCACCGCGTGACCGTAGTACGCGGCGTACCGGCGCTTGACCAGACCGCTGAGGACGAGGTGGGCCGGGAAGGACGGGGGGTCGCCGCGGGGGCAGTCGGACACGCAGGCGAAGTCGACCACCAGGCCGGTCGCCACCGCCCGGGGCGTGCCCCAGCCGCGCCACTTCAGCCCGTACAGGGTGGTGACGTCGGTGAGGTCCACCACGTCGGGACGCTGCCGCGGTATCGAGCGCGCATCGGCGACGTAGACCGGACCCGACCAGGGGACCGCCGTCGGCGCCGGGCCCTCGACCCGCGTGCCGCCGACCGCCGTGCCGCAGCCGGCCAGGCTCATGACGAGCAGCACGCACAGCGTCGGTCCGCCGTATCGCATACCGCCCCTCTTTCACTCCGATGCAGAAGGAGGACCACCTTGGCGACCTTCGATGAACGGGAAATGTCCTGACAAGGATAAGCCGGTGAACCGGCGACCTCGGCCGTCCCGGGACGCGGGGGAATCACGGCGCGACTGACGGAAGTCCGTAACGGAACCTTCGGGCCATTGACGCATTCAGTCCCTAGCGTCCGCCTGGTGAAGGACTTCTCATGTCACAGCTGCGCCACGGGCGTCACCTGGGCAAACACGGCGAACAGGCAGACGCCTGCGAAGGCCCTGTGAAAAGGCCGGGGGTATCGCCGACACCGCCGTTACCAGCGGGCGTGTGCACATCTTCACCCGTCGGGTGAGGGTCGCGTGTCACCGCACTCACAGCAGCCGCACAGTCGTCTGCCACTGTTGCCGCGCTCAAGTTTTCAAGCACTTCTGCACCACCATGCACATCAGGAAGGACCACAGGTCACATGGGCGTAATCGGACAACCGCAGCGCAGGGCCCTGATCACCGGAGGGCTGGCGGCCACCGCGGCCCTGATCACCGGTTGCTCCTCGAAGGCGGAGACCACGGCGGCCACGACGTCGGTCAAGAGCCCGTCGCCCTCCCCCGCCGCGGGTCCCCGGCCGGACTCGCCGTGGGCCGCCTTCGCCCGGCTGATGCACGGGAACGAGCGCTGGGTCGACGGAAAGCTCCAGCACCCCGACCGCGACCCCGAGCGCCGTCAGTTCGTCGCCGAGGAGCAGGACCCCTACGGTGTGATCCTGTCCTGCATCGACTCCCGGGTCCCGCCGGAGCTGCTGTTCGACACCGGGCTCGGCGACCTGTTCGTGATGCGCACCGGCGGTCAGGTGGTCGACTCCGTGGTCACCGGTTCCGTCGAGTACGGGCCCATGACGTCGGGCACCCCGCTGATCGTCGTGCTCGGCCACCAGCGCTGCGGCGCCATCAAGGCGGCGTACTCGGCGCTGAAGGACGACAAGCCGCTGCCGGGCAACCTGCAGTCGATCGTCGAGGAGCTGCGCCCGGCGTACGAGCAGATCTCCCAGCAGAAGCACGCCGATCCCGTTGACGCCATGATCCGGGTCCACGTCAAGCTGACCTCCGCCGACCTGCGGACCAACAAGGACCTCGCCCCGCTGGTGAAGAAGGGCGACCTGGCCGTCGTCAGCGCCTACTACTCGCTCGACACCGGCCGCGTGGAGGTCCTCACCGGGGCACCGTCCGCCTGACACCGGCCCTGCCGGACGAGCGGCAACCCCCGGGACTTCCCCGGGGGTTCTGTGCTCAGTGCCCGGGCGGCGCCGCGCGGGGCGCCTGCGTCGACCGCGGCGGGCGGCCGACGCAGGTCCGGGGAACTCCGGTGACAAGCCGGGCAAGGAGCAGGCCAACACCGGGGTGGCCGCCCGTGTGGAGTGGTGAGTGGTGGCGTCCGCGCCCGGACCGGTCTCCGGCCGAGGGCGCCGCGAGTCGGAGGTCAGTCGAAGAGTGCCGCCCTCGGAAGCACCGTGCCCTCGGCCTCCGGGGTGAGGACGGTGATCCGGTAGACCTCGGTGAGGGTGTCCCCCGCGTGCAGCGTGCGCTGTGCGGCGGTGAGGTCGGTGAACAGGGTGCCGGTCTGGCTGCCGACGTCCACGGCCTCCCAGCGGCCGGCGGCGGTGCGCCGCTCGATCCGGATGTCCGACGGGTTCAGGAACGGCCCGGCGTCCGGTGACACCACCAGCAGCTGCGGCGCGACCGTGCGATCCGACGGCGATTCGTTGCGGTAGGTGACCGTGACCTCGTGACCGGCGGCGTCGGCGACGAGAGGGCTCGTGGGCAGGTCCACGAATGCGGTGGGTATGGCGGGCGTCCGGCTGGTCGGGGCCGAGGACGTCAGGGTGGTCTGCGTCTGCGATGTGGCTGCCGCGGCTGGTCCTGCCGCGGCGAGGCCGGCGAGCGCCACCATGAGGGCCAGGGCGGCGACCCGGGGGCGGCTGTTCTTCAACGACACGTTCGCTGTTCCTTCGGAAGGGCTCGGGTGTTGACTGGTGTTCCCCCCGTCCATGGCTGCCGCCAGAGACATCGCCAAGCCTACGCAAGCCGGTTCAGGTCCGGCTCGGCAGGCGGCGGGGCGGGTTCCGGGGCCTACCCGATGTCAACGACCCGGGCCCAGGCGGGCGGTTGGTCCGGCACGTAGTCGGGATCGTCCTCGTCGTACGGCCGGAAACCGTGCCGTCGAGGAAACAGGCCCACCACCGTCCGGCACGGTGGCCGTGTGCTCGGCCATGGCGTCTGACCATCGGTCAGGGCCACGATCACATCGGGCCGGGGCCGCGCCCTCAGCGCCCTGGCGAACCCGGCGCGCAGATCCGTCCCCCCACCCCCGACCAGCGCGATCCCCTCGGCGCGGCACAGCCGGTGCACGCCCTGGGCCGCCGCGTCGCACGGCACCACACTGACCAGGTCGCGCCGGCCGCCCACGGCCCGGGAGATCGCGGCGACCTCCAGCAGCGCGCTGCCCAGTTCGGCGTCGCTGACCGAGCCGGAGGTGTCGATGACGACGCTGACGCGGGGCGGCCTGCGCCGCAGGCTCGGCAGGACGGCGCCGGGCACCGAGGTCGAGCGGCGCGAGGGGCGGCCGTACGTGTAGTCCTCGCCGGCACCCGGGCCGGAGGCCGCCGAGCGGACCGCCGCGCCCAGCAACTCCCGCCACGGCTGCGGCGGATGGAAGACCTCCTCCGCCCACCGCCGCCACCCCGCCGAGGCGTCGCCCGGCCGCCCGGTGATGCCCTGCGCCACCCGGAACCGGACGGCGTCCCGTTCCTGCGCGCTGAGCCCGTGCGCGCCGTCGGCCCCGAGGTCCCACTCCCGCTCCAGCCCGTCGGCGCCGCTGCCGCAGTCCAGCCAGGCCAGATCCTGCGTCCGCGGGCCCAGCCGGAACTGACGCAGGTAGTCCTCCATCAGCTCCCCCTCGGGCAGCAGCAACATCGCCGGCTCGACAGCGCCCTCGGGCCGGGCCAGCCCGTCGCCGTACACGTCGTCGTTGATCTCGCAGTCCGCCGCGATGTTCATCCGCAGCCGCTCCCCCGGACCGGTCAGCCCGCGCTCACGCGCCACCCGGTCACCGCGCCCGTGGTGGTCGCGCAGCAGATGGGACACCTCGTGCACCCACACGCCGGCCAGCTCCTCCACCGGCGTACGGTCCACGAACCCCGGCGACACATAGCACCGCCAGTGCCGGTCGACGGCCATCGTCGGCACCCGCCGCGACTCCACGACGTGCAGGGCGAAGAGGGCCGTGGCCAGGTAGGGCCGGACCCGGGCGGCGTGCAGACGGGCGGCGAAGAGTTTGTCGCGGTCCACAGCCGGGACACCCCCGGACGCCCTCGGCTCGCCCGCGCTCATCGTCCCGCCTCGGCGGCGACGGCCGCGGTCCGGGTCGCCGCGTGGTCGGCACGCCGGGACAGGCCCACCACGCCGGCGAGCCGCTCGATCGACGCGGGGACGTCCCAGTCCTCCTGCCGCAACGAGGCGAGGGTCGACGCGGGGACGACGACCAGGTCCGGCGCCCCGGTCTCCACCGCCCGCACGAGCAGCGCCCACGCCGCGTCCCAGCGGGACTTCTCCGGACGCGCCCGGACCGCCGCCACGACGCCGTCGAGCGCGGCCTGCCGCAGATCCCCCCGCTCGGGCAGTACGGCCCCCGCCGGGTCGGCGAGCAGCAGCTCGGGGTCCGGCAGGTCCATCCGGTCCACGCTCGCCAGCAGTTCGAGTCCCGGCCCGTCCCCGACCGTGCCCCGCACCAACAGGGAGAGCACCTCCCGCGAGGAACCCGCGGCGGTCGCGAAGGCGATCAGACGCTGTGTCATCTCCCAGCTCCGCGGGGACGGCCACGCGCCGCCCCGCCGAGTCTCGTTGCCGGGCAGCCGGTGGACGAGCCCCGGCCGCCCGGAGAGCAGCCCGCACACCGCCCGCCGGGCGAAGTCCACGGCCTGCGCGAGCTTCTCCGGGTCGAGCCGTGGCAGGGTCGCCCGGGGCCAGGTCCCGCCGAGTCCGCGTACGACGACCTCGTGGTCGTGGGCCCATTGCAGATGCACGAACCGGTTGGCCAGCGGCGCGCTCAGCTCCCAGCCGTCGGCCGCCGAGGACCGTGGGTTGGCCGCGGCCACGATCCGCACCCCCGGCGGCAGCCGCAACGCCCCGACCCTCCGTTCCAGCACCAGCCGCAGCAGCGCGGCCTGCACGGCCGGCGGCGCGGTGGACAGCTCGTCCAGGAACAGCAGCCCCCGCCCGGCCTTCACCAGCCGTACGGCCCAGTCCGGCGGGGCCATCGGGACGCCCTGTTCCGCGGGGTCGTCCCCGACGACGGGCAGCCCCGAGAAGTCGGACGGCTCGTGCACGCTCGCGATCACCGTGGTCAGCGGAAGGTCCAGCGTGGCGGCGAGCTGCGTCAGGGCGGCGGTCTTGCCGATACCCGGCTCGCCCCAGAGGAGCACGGGCAGATCGGCGGCCACCGCCAGGGTGAGGGCCTCCAGTTGGACGTCGGGGCGAGGTTCGGTGGCGGTGTCGCCCAGGAGCGCCAACAGGTCCGCCGCGACGTCGAGTTGGGAGGGTGCGGGCTGGGACTGGGGCTGGGACTGGGACTGGGTACGGATACGAGTACGGGGCTGAGCGCGTGTGGGCATGTGAAGTCACCTTGTGGGTCGCGGGGGACGGCAGTCCCCGGAAGAAAGGTCGAGGGAAGAAAGGTCGAGAGAAGAGGTCGAGGGAAGAAAGGTCGAGAGAAGAGGTCGAGAGAAGAAAGGGCTAGGGAAGACAGGGCTAGGGAAGACAGGCAGAGTCGGCCCGGGTCAGGGCGAGGTCGCGTGGCGCGGGTGGGCCCGGTCGGGACGGGAACGGCCACGCTCGTCGTAGCGGACGCGCCCCGGTCCGGGACCGGCCAACCCGGCCCTGAACAGCCCGTACGTGATGCGCTGCCGCGCGGCCGCCTCCAGTTCGTCCCGCAGCGCGCCGTCACGCAGCACCGCGTCCCGGCCGAGCAGGCCCTCGACGACGGCCAGCGCACCGCCGATGTCGCCGTGGCTGAGGCGTTCGCGAACGTCGGGCAGGCAGGCCGGACGGCGGTGCGCCTCGTCGATGGCCTGGAGGCAGGGCAGCGGCGTGCCGGTCAGTGCGGCCAGCAGTTCCTCCCGGCGGATCTCGGCCGGGTCGTGGTCCAACGGCGCGAGGACGCCGTCGACGAGTCCGATCCGGTGCCGGGCTCCCCGGCACTCCACGAGGCGTGGCCGCCCCGCCGGATCCACGGCCCCGGACGGCGGGGAAGGCGGCGGGCGGTGCGGTACGAGGGCCGAGGCGACCAGCGGATGCAACCGGCCGGCCTCGATCGCACCGGCCCGGAGCAGCTCCAGATCGGGCAGCACCCAGGTCGCCGCGTCGGGCAGCACGGGCAGCGCGGAGACACGGCCCCGGGCGGCGGTGCGGGCACCGGTGGACGCAGAGATGCGCGGTCCGGGCGCGGGGCCGCCGCCCCGTCCCTCGTCGCTCGGCTCCAGGACCAGCCGATGCCGCCCACCCAACCGCACGAGCACGGCACCGTCCTCCCGCCCCTCGGCGCGCAGCAGCAGCCGCGCCTCGTCCGCCCACCGGTCGACGGCACAGCGGCGCCCGTACGGCACGGCGGCCGCGAGGTCCGGACGCGGTTCGGGCGGGTCTGCGCCAGGAAGATCGGCCCCGGACCGGATCCGCAGCTCACCGGCCCTGCGCGCGTCCCACAGATGGCGATGCAGATCGAGGCGGAACCGCCGGTTGGGGCGGGGATGCGGATGCCGACAGGGACCGCCCCCGAGACCGCCGCCACCCCCGCTCCCACCGCTACTCGCGCCCCGGGGCCCGCCCCACAGGGCGAGGCTGATCCGCTGGCCGGCATCGGCCCACGCCGGCGCGGTCCGCACGACGAGACACAGGGGGCGTTCACGTCCCCGGCCCTCACCGCCGTACCGCGCGAGCGCGAGGGTCAGGCCGGGGCGCAGCAGCCCGTCGGGAGCGATCCGCGGCATGTGCCAGCGCAGCAAGTCGGGAGCGAGGTTTCTCAGGTCGTCCCGCACGCGCCGGGCGATGTCCCGGCCGTGATCACGTGCCACGGAACGCAGATCGAGATCGACGTCGAAACCGGAGGCGGCGCAGGCCCCCGCCCAGTCCCCGGTGAGCCGGCGGGCGGTAGCGGTCTCGATCATGGAGGCCGGCACGGCGAACTCGCGCACGCGCGGCCAGAAGGAAAGCTCGGAAAGCCGGGAGTCCCCGTTCGCGTTCTGAGTGCCCATCAGCACTCACCTTGCGCGGACGGGACCCCCCATCTGTCAACAGAGTGAGTCGTCATCGCGGGTGAGCGTAACGCCGCCCGCGTCGGGCCGCCAGGGATTTTCCGCCCCGTCTCTCCCCGCCCGGGCCGCCGTGTCGAACCCCGGCAACCTTTCCGCCCCCGGCGACCACCGGCACCTGGAAAGCTCCCCGCAAGGAACGGCGTAAGGACTCATCCGTGGCGTCCCCCTCTCCCTCTCCCTCTCCCTCCCCCTCTCCCTCCCCGCCCCGCCACCGGTCGCCCCGCAGGTGGCGCGGTGCGCTCGCCCCCGTCGTGGCCGTGGCGGCCGTCGCGCTCGCCGCGTCCCTGCTCATGGCCCTGCGCCCCGAGGGGAGGACCACGGCGGATCACACCCCGACGGCACCCGCGACCGCCACGCAGGCGTCATCGCCGCGGACGCCGAGCCCGACCTCCAAGCGGGAGCCGAAGCCGGGCACGCCCACCCCGACGCCTGCCAGGACCGCCCCGCCGAGCCCCGCGGCCACCGCCCCGACCCGCCCCGCCGCCGAGCCGACCGCGCGCCCCGCTGCCGGCTCGGCACCGTTGGCGGGACGCGTCCGCCCCGGCGTCACCTACGACGGAGTCGCCACCTTCTACGACACCGGGAACGGCGACGGCGCCTGCCTGTTCGGCCCGACCGACGACGTCATGACGGCGGCGATGAACCACACCGACTACGAGACCTCCCAGGCATGCGGGGCGTACCTGCGCGTCCGCGCGGCGAACGGCGCCTCCGTGACGGTCCGCGTCACCAACGAGTGCCCCCTGCCCTGCGCCCCCGGCCAACTCGACCTCAGCCCCCAGGCGTTCGCCGAGCTCGCCGACCCGTCGTCCGGCCGGATCCCCGTCACCTGGAGCCTGCTGAGCCCCGGCACGGCCGACACCGTCTCGATCCGCTACAAGACGGGGTCCAGCCCCCACTGGTGCGGCATCCAGGTGGTGGGCCACCGCAATCCCGTGGCCCGCCTGGAGGTCCGTGACGGCAGCGGCTGGCGTCGGCTGCCGCGCACCGAGTACAACTACTTCCTCTCCGAACAGGGCCAGGGCTGCGGCGGCGCGATCAGGATCACCGACATCTACGGCGAGACCCTGACCCTCGACGCCCTGGCCATCCGGCCGGACGTGCCGCAGCCGACGGGGACGCAGTTCGCGGCGCACTGAGCCGGGCGAGGCCCGGAACGGCGATGTCAGTGGCGTGCCCTAGGTTCGTCCCATGAGTTCTTCCCTGAGCGTCTACCTGCTCGACGTGGCCGCCACGCGTGCCTTGGTCGGCTCCCGTGACGACCAGCTGCTGGACGTGATCCGCGACAGCTTCGGCGACCAACTGGACCGTGCCGACCGCTCCTTCCGCCACGAGATAGCGCAAGGCGCCCCCACGGCGTACGAGGCGCTGCGCGCGGTCGTCCACGGCGGTCCGTTCAGCGAGGACGAGGACCACGCCTTCCAGTACGGGTACGCCTATGAGCAGCTGTGCTCGCTCACCGGATCGTTCCTGGACAACAGCTGCTTCACGCCGCACCGGGGTGACTGGCTGACGCAGGTCGACCAGGGGCTGAAGGCCCTGGGTGTCACCGCCGTGTCCGTCGAGGAGTTCGGTTACAGCGGCCTGCCCGCGCCGTTGCCGTACACCTTCACACCGGACTGCGGCGAGTGGACGCCCGAGGACATCGCCCGGGGCCTGGAGCAGTTCGAGGCCACCAAGCGGGCGGTCGACGAGTCGGGCCAGGCGCCGCCGCTGGAACCCGAGGTCGTGGAGGCCGTCATGCAGTGCCTCGGCTGGATGAGACACGCTGCGGAACGCCCGGGCTTCGGCGTCATCGGCTTCCGCTACTGAGCCCCCTGGCCGGATCCGCCGACGGCTCGGCGGTGGGGAGCGAACCGCTCGGCGTCACGGTCCTGTTGGTCCCGTCGCTCGTGGGCGTGGGGAAGCCCGAGGGGTCCGGCGGCACCGTCGGCGTGGCCGGTCCCGCTGCGGTGGACGACGCCGAGGGGGTGGGTGCCCGCGACGGCTCGGAGGGGGTGGGTGCCGGTGACGGCTCGGAGGGGGGCGTGCGCGTGATCGTGGGGCCGGGTGCCAGCGGCGGCGCCGGGGACGGGGAGCCGTCGGGCCTCGCGAAGTACAGCGGCACCGCGACGAGGGCGGCGACCGCACAGGTCGCGCCCAGCCCCGCCGCCGTACGCAGCAGACGGCGCCGGGACGCCGTCCGGCGGATCGCCTCGTAGCGGCCGGGCGGGGCGGCGAGGTGCTCGGCGGAAGGGGGCCGCAGGATCACCGCCAGGGGATCGTCCGCGGCGGACTCCAGTCCCTCCTCGTCGTCAAAGCGTGTGGTCAAGGCTTCTCCTCAGGTGGACGCGGAGCAGTTCGCGGGCCGCGTGCAGGTCGGCCTTGACGGTCCCTTCCTTGCGTCCGGTGAGCACGGACACCTCCCGGATCGGCATGTCAGCGTAGTAGTGGAGGAGGATCGGGACCCGCAGTCGTTCCGGCAGGGACTGGACCAGCAGACGTACGGACGGATCCGCCTGCTCTGTAGGGGAGTTGACCGCCGCTTCCGACGTGACCCGCCGCATCGCCCTGCGTTCGCGCTCCAGCTTGCGCCAGTGGTCCCGCACCAGGTTGGCCGCGGTGACGTAGAGGAAGCCGCTCGGTTCGTCCACCCGGCTCCAGCGGGCCCACAGCCGGGTGAACGCCTCGGAGGCGATCTCGTGGGCCGTCTCGTCGTCGTCCACGAGACGGCGGCACCAGCCCGCCAGGCGTGGGTAGAGGGCGGCGAACAGCTCGGACGCTGCCGTGTCGCGGGACCGTTTCAACGCTCTCCATGGTCGTGAGGAAAGTGAGCACCAGGGGTCAAGGGGGAGGGGTCACGGGGAGGGGTCACGGGGAGGGGTCAGGGGGAGGGGTCAGGGGGAGGGGGAGCTCAGCTCGGCGAAGACGATGACGTTGTCGCGGTACTCGTCCCCCGTGCGCGGGCCCCCGCAGGTGATGAGCCGCACCTCCGGGCGGGCCACGTCCCCGTAGACGTCCTTCGCCGGAAAGTCCGCCTTGGCCACCGTCCGTACGGCGCTGACGGCGAACTCCGCCGCCGTGCCGTCCGTCCTGCGCACCTCGATGCGGTCGCCCCGGCGCAGGCGGTCCAGTCGGCGGAACACCCCGTCTCCGTAGGGGCCCACGGTGACATGGCCGAGGACGACGGACGGGCCGACCTGACCCGGCGTCGGCGAGTGCCGGTACCAGCCCGCGCGGTCGTCGGCCGTGATCGGCGGCACCTCCACGGTGCCGTCCGGCGCCAGCCCCAGCCGGATGACCGGGGTGTCGACCGCGATCGCCGGGATCCGCAGGCGGACCGGGTCCGAACGGCCAAGGGTGTGCGGCGGGTTCGCGGATGCCGAGGCGGACGCGTCCTCCTCGGACGCCTCCACGTCCCTCCTCCTGCGGGAGCCCGGCTGCGCGCCCTCCTCCGCTCCGTCGCCACCGCAGCCCACCAGCACCGACGCCAGCGCCGCCGTGCCGAACGCGCGCCTGGACAGCGGCGTCACGCCCCGTTCGCCCGCCGACGCCGGACGACGAACGCCGTCGCGCCCCCGGCGAGGAGGAGCGCGGCCGCTCCCGCGCCGATCAGCACGCCCCCGTCGGTCCCGGATCCGGGGGTCGACGCGGTCACGCCGGTGTCGGGCGCTCCGGACGGTACGACGGAGACCTGGCCGCCGTCCGGCGCCGGAGTCGGTTCGGCGGACGGCGCCGAGGGGACGGGGGACGCCTCCTGGCTCGGCCGGGAGGTGGGTTCGGTACTCGGCTCGGCGCTCGGCTCGGCGCTGGGTTCCGCGGTGGCCGTCGGGCTGGGCACGGGGGTCGGCGTGCCCGGCGTGGCGAACGCGGGGGCGGTGCTCGCCAGCAGGGCGGCGCAGGTCAGTGACACGGCACTGAGGACGGTACGGCGCATGAGTCGCTCTCTTTCGTCGTTCGCCCGGTCTGCGGCGGGCTGGGTGACGGTCGAGCGGAGAGACGAGGCGGCGGTGGGGCGGGTTGTAAAGAGAAGGCAAAGTCCGTCGGGAGCGGACCGCGGGGTGGGGCGCGTCCGGCCTCGAAGAGTCGGCGTCCCGACCTGTTCGAGTTCATGGTCATGAACTTCAATCACGTACAAGTCTATTGACGCGTATACGACAGCACCTTACCTTCCCCGAGAAAGCGCTTTCCCCGTCTGCTGAGGTGTCCGGCCGCACAACCCGTTCACGCACCCGAACGCGGTCACGTTGCCACACCCGAAGCCGCACAGAAAGGGGCCAGCCCCCCATGCACGTGAGATCAGTTCGCAGTGTCAGCCCCGCGCTCGCCTCCGCCGCCCTCCTGGCCACCACCCTCGTCGCGATCACCGGCACCTCCGCCGAGGCCGCGACGACCCGGTACCAGGCCGAGACCTCCCCCACGGTCTGCACCGGCACCATCGACTCCGACTGGCCGGGCTACACCGGCACCGGGTTCTGCAACGGCAACAACGCCACCGGCGCCTACGCCCAGTTCACCGTGAACGCCCCCGCCGCGGGCACCGCGACGATCGGCGTCCGCTTCGCCAACGGCACCACCTCCGCCCGCCCGGCCTCCCTGATCGTCAACGGGAGCACCGTGCAGACGCCGTCCTTCGAGGCGACGGGCGCCTGGTCGACCTGGGTCACCAAGACCCTGACCGTCTCCCTGAAGGCGGGCAGCAACACGATCCGGCTCAACCCGACCACCTCCGCCGGTCTGCCCAACATCGACTACGTCGACGTCGAGACGAGCGGCGGCACCACCCCGCAGCCGACCGGCCCCGCCCTGTACGTCGCGCCGAACGGCACCGACGGCGCCGCCGGCACGGAGTCCGCGCCGACGACGCTCACCTCGGCGATCAGCCGCATCACCCCCGGCGGCACCATCTACATGCGCGGCGGCACCTACCGCTACTCACAGACGGTCACCATCCCGGCCGGCAAGAACGGCACCTCCGGCGACCGCACGGAACTGTTCGCCTACCCGGGCGAGACCCCGGTCCTGAACTTCTCGGCGCAGACCGAGGCCACCTCGAACCGCGGTCTCGCCGTCAACGCGTCGTACTGGCACGTCAAGGGCCTCGTCGTCGAACGGGCCGGTGACAACGGCATCTTCCTCAGCGGCAGCAACAACATCATCGAGCGCACGGTGACCCGCCACAACCGTGACTCGGGGCTCCAGCTCTCGCGGGCGCTCTCCAGCACGCCCAAGGACCAGTGGCCGGCCAACAACCTCATCCTGAGCGCGGAGTCGCACGACAACGTCGACTCCGACGGCGAGGACGCCGACGGCTTCGCCCCGAAGCTCACCGTCGGCCCGGGGAACGTCTTCCGCTACACCGTGGCCCACAACAACATCGACGACGGCTACGACCTCTACACCAAGCCGGACACGGGCCCCATCGGCGCGGTGACCATCGAGGACTCCCTCGCCTACGACAACGGCACCCTCAGCAACGGCGGCCAGGCCGGCAACGGTGACCGCAACGGCTACAAGCTCGGCGGCGACGACATCGGCGTCAACCACATCGTCCGGCGCAGCATCGCGTACCAGAACGGCAAGCACGGGTTCACGTACAACAGCAACGTCGGCACGATGCAGATCTCGGACAACGTCAGCATCGGCAACGAGCAGCGCAACTTCAACTTCGACAGCGGCAGCAAGTCGGTGTTCAAGAACAACACCTCGTGCGACAGCGGGTCCAACGACCGGATCATCGGCACCTCCGACAGCTCGAACCAGTGGTGGAACGGTTCGAACGGCTCCCGGTGCTCGTCGTACGCCGGCGCCCTGAAGTGGTCCTTCGCCTCGGACGGACGGCTCGTCGTCACCTTCGGGAGCAACTAGTCACGCCGTGACGACCAGGTCACACCGTGACCGACGAGGCGGTCCATGACCGTCCCTGGCAACGGCCCGTCCGGAAATCCTCCGGGCGGGCCGGCCCCGTCGCCCGCTGAACCGACGCGGGGCGGCGTACGTACGATGTCGGCGTGACAGCCCACGCGCGCCACCACCGCGCGCCACGACTCCCGGTTTCCGGGCCGTGGCGCGTGCTTGTGCTGCTCGGGCTGCTCGCCGGGCTGTTCGGGATGCACGCGCTCGGCCCGGCCGACGCGGTCGCCTCCTCCTCCCATCACCCCCATCCCGGCGCCATGAGCGCCCATCTGCCCGGCACCGCCGACGAGTCCGTCTGCCACGGCGGCGCTGCGGGCGGCGGCCACGCCCGGCACGCCGACCCGACCTGCGCCTCCGGTGCCGTCGGTGCCGGGCCCGTGCTGCCGGCCCTGGCGCCGGATCCCTCCGGGACGGCCGTCGTGGACGGCCTCGACGGGCGCTCCGTGGCCGCGGCACCGGAGGGCGGGCGCGCGCCTCCCTCACTGGCCGAACTGCAGATCCTGCGGACGTAGGACAAGGCCGGGCCGTCCCCGTCACCCACGGGCGTACGGCACCCAGCCATGCCCGTGCCGCGCCTCGATGCCGCGGCAGCTCACGTCTTTCGCAGGAGTTCTCCGCATGACCAGCACCCGTACCCTGATCCGTCGTGCCGCCCTGGCCGCGACGGCCACCACCGCCGCCCTCGTCCTCGCCGCCTGCGGCGGTGACGGCAGCGGCACCGGCTCCCCGGCCGGGGAGCCGGCCACGTCGAGTGCCGAGGCCGGCGCCGACGCCACCGCCGACGCCCACAACGACCAGGACGTCGCCTTCGCGCAGGGCATGATCCCGCACCACCAGCAGGCCGTGCAGATGGCGGAGATGGCCGCCGACCGCGCCTCCTCCGCGGCGGTCAAGGACCTCGCCGCGCGCATCCGGAAGGCCCAGGACCCGGAGATCGAGACGATGTCCGGGTGGCTGACGTCCTGGGGCGAGGACGTGCCCTCGGCGATGCCGGGCATGGACCACTCCGGCGGTCACTCCGGTGGGTCCGCCGGCTCCGGCATGCCCGGGATGATGGACCAGAAGGACATGGACCGGCTGATGAAGGCGTCCGGAAAGACCTTCGACACCATGTTCCTGACCATGATGGTCGAGCACCACGAGGGCGCGGTGGAGATGGCCGCCACCGAGAAGGAGAAGGGCCAGTACGGTCCCGCGACCGAGCTGGCCGACGCCGTCATCACCGCGCAGACCGCCGAGATCCGGGAGATGAACAAGCTGCTCGGCAAGAACGAGGGCTGACGCTCCGACGGGAGCTGGGCCCGGGCCGCGCGCGGCGGCCCGGGCCGTCCCGGCACCTCCCCGCGCCTTCACTCACCACCGACGAGGAGCCCATGTCCGACGCACCGGCCGGGCCACCCTGGAGCTGACCGATCCGAACCACGCCGAGTTCATCGACGAGGTCGAGGTCGGCCGCCGCGTGGCCGACCACATCCGGGCGGTTCCGTCCGTGCAGGAGCTTGTTCGTCCGTTTCGGTGATAATTGAGGCATGAGTACGGCGACGTTTGTACTAGCGGCCACGTCGAGCGAAGTACTCAACGTGATCGCCGCCTTCGTGGGTGGCCTGTTCATCGCCGGCGCACTGATCTGGGCTGTGCAGCTCGGCATGCGGGTCCGTGATCGCGAGCTGCCCCGGCCCAAGGCCGAGGAGCAGCCGCACCTTCCCGACACCGGCCCGGTCCATGAGATCCGGGAGGTGCGGGAGCCGGACGAGGTCCCGCACGCGACCGGCAAGGAACGGCTCCTGCCGCACGAGCTGCACCACGCGGGCAGCAGGCGCAGCGAGGACCAGCACCGCAAACGCTGGCTCCCCGGCAAGAGCGGATCCTTCGGCGGCGGGGGCCTGGGACCTCTCTAGCCCGGGAAACCCAGGTGCCCAGGCGGTCGGCCGATGTCATCCTGTCCGGGACTGTTTCCGGGCGGGGGCTTGATTGAGCAGACGACGCTACGTGGCCAGAGGGGTCCCCGGCGGCTACCGCGTCTGGGACAACCGCGGCCGCCGGTTCTGGGGCGACTTCTACGAGCTGTGCCCGGACGAGCTGCTGGCCGAGCTGAACGGCCGCAAGGACCCGGCGAGAATCAGCGAACTGCTCAAGCGCTGTCGCGCCCGGAAGCGCTAGCGGAGCCGGCGGGGCCCCCGGCGCGGTCCGAGACGTCCGGTGCCATGGCGAGGGCGAGGATCACGAAGAAGTCGATCCCCACCGTGATCACCGACCAGACAGGCGTGTACGGCAGGAACAGAAAGTGCAGCACCAGGCCGAGGGACGCCACGAAGATGCCGGTGATCCGGGCCCACCAGGCGCCCTTGAGGATGCCGTAGCCGACCGCGGCCACCACGACGCCGAGGACGAGCAGGGTCCAGCCCCACCCGGTGAGGTTCATCTCGAAGACGTAGTCGCCGATACGGCCGTACACGTCGTCCTCGGCGATCGCGGAGATGCCCTGGAGGACGGCCAGCAGTCCGTTCACCAGCATCAGCACACCGGCGAAGACGAGCCCGCCGGTGGCCCAGCCGGGGGCGAGGACGGCGCCGGGAGCCTGGGTGGGCCCGGCCCCGGTCGAGGGCCGACCCGCGTGGGAGGCGGGCGACCAGGGTGATCCGGATGATCCCGGTGATCCCGGTGATCCCGGTGATGCGGACGCTCCAGTGGAGCTGTGGGCGGCGTCGGATGCGTGCGGCTGCGACTGCGGCTGCTGCTGGCTCATGGCTGCCGTACCCCACTTCTCGCGTGTTCCGCGGTCGTGTTCTGCGGTCGCTACGACGATCGGTTCGCCCGGAGGCGGCCACCACGGGGGAGGGGCCGATCGGGTTACAGCGGGTCACCCCCGCTGTCCGACACCGTGTCCGGCTGTGCCGCGGCGGAGCCCGCCACGGTGATGTTGATCTGTTCGCTCGTCGCGCTGACGCCGTTCAGGGTCGCCGTCGCCTGCAGGCGGCCCGGACCGGCCTTGAGGGCGAGGCCCGGTACGCAGGACCAGGTCCCGTCGGGCGCGGCGGTCGTCGCGCAGACCTCCTTCTCCGCCGCGTCGCGCACCGTCACCTGGGCGCCCGGGTAGGCCGTCCCCGACGCCCGCGGAGAGGCGCTCAGCGGGACGCCCGAGTGGGGGCGGGACAGGGTCGGCGCGGGCAGCCCGACCGTCACGGTGCAGGTGCCCCTCTCCCGCACCGTGCCCTTGGCGTCTCTGAGCACCAGGGTGCAGTCGGGGAGGCGGGTGCCGGGCTCGGCGTCCGGGCGGACCGACAGGACGAAGGGGAAGGTACGGCCCTTCCATGCCTCCCCGACCGCCGCGTCCGGCTCGGTGGCGGCGCCCGGCACCGGCTCCCCTGCCGAAGCGGTCGCCCCCACGAACGTGTACGTCCCGCTGCCCCCGCCCAACGCCACCGACGCCCGGTAGGCGCCCGCGGCGAACGGCACACCGGTCACCCTCGTCTGCGCCGGTGCCGTCAGGGTCAGCGTGGATCCCTCCTTCAGCGCCGCCCCGTCGTACCCCCCGACCTGAACGACGCCCTCCCGGCCGGGCTCGATGGTCGCGGACGCCCACAGATCGCGGCCGACCGGCCGAGGCCCGCCCCCGGCCGACCCGGCCGACCCGGCCGACCCGGCCGCGCTCTCTCCGCCGTGCGCCGTGCCGGACATCACCATCGCGCCCGCGACGGCGAGCGACGCGAATGTCGTCGTCTTCCAGGACCTGCTCATGGTCGGCGGAGCTCCTCACACGCGCGTCGGCGACAGGGCAACAGCACTGTCTGCGATTCTCACGGCCCTTTCCCGCACTGACGTGCGTTGTTCGGCCGTACGGGCCGACCCCGCGGCCCGCACCACCCGTCCGGACGCCGAGCGGGGTGTCCGGCCCCGTCAGCCGTCAGCCGCCCACGTCAGCCGTCCGCCTCGGGCTCCGCGTGCCGTACGGCCCTCTTCACGTCCTCCTCGACCTCGTGGCGCGAAGTGCCCTGCTCCTTCGCGTAGGCGGTCACCGCGCCCTGCACGTCGCGGGCGAGGTCGCGCCAGGCCCGCCAGGCGGTCTCGTAGGTGTCGGTCTGGAGCTGGGTCCACGGTGTGTGGGCGGGCGGCCCGTAGCGGTCCCGTAGTTCCTCGACCCTGGTGTGCGCCTGGTCAGCCGCCCGCTGCATGGCGACCAGCTCGTCGAAGGTGCGTGCCACGCGTCCGGATCCTTGGGCAGCCCGGCCGCACCGCCCGGTTCGCCACGCGAGCGACCGGCGCCACTCACTCAGACGGGGTCGGCGCGTGCCGCCAGCCGGGCGCGCGTTCCCGGAGGCGGGCCTTCGGCCCGGGACGGCCTACGCCAGCCACACCGTCGTGTCCGGCCCCAGTCGGCCCCCCTCCAGTGGCGCGCTGCCGATCAGTACCTCGCCCGGTGGCAGCTCCACCGCCGTGCCGGAGAGGTTGGTCACGCATCGCCAGCCGTCCGAGCGGGCGAAGTGCAGGACGCCGGGCGGGGTGTCCGGCGCCCACGCCAGCTCCTCCCCCTGCAGCAGCTTGCGGCGCAGGCGCAGGGCCCTGCGGTAGAGCTCCAGGGTGGAGCCCTCGACGCCGTCCTGGGCCTCGACCGCGTACGCCGCGAAGCCGGGGGGCTGCGGCAGCCAGGAGCCGCCCGCGCCGAAGCCGTACGAGGGTCCCGTCGTCGTCCACGGCAGCGGCACCCGGCAGCCGTCGCGGCCCTTGCGCACCCGCCCCGTCTGTTCCCAGATCGGGTCCTGGAGGACCTCGAAGGGCAGGTCGGCGACCTCGGGCAGGCCGAGTTCCTCGCCCTGGTAGACGTACGAGGAACCGGGCAGCGCCAGCATGAGGAGCGTCGCGGCGCGGGCGCGGCGCAGGCCCGCGGACTCGTCGACGGCCGGGGCGTGGCCGCCGGACAGCAGCCAGGCGTTGTCGTCGGTGCCGGGCGGGAGCATCAGGCGGGAGGCGTGGCGTACGACGTCGTGGTTGGACAGGACCCAGGTGGCCGACGCCCCTGCCGCGCGGGCCGTGGCCAGCGAGTCGGTGATGATCCGCTTCAGCTCCTCCGCGTCCCAACCGGCCTGGAGATACTCGAAGTTGAACGCCTGGCCCAGTTCGTCCGGGCGGGCGTACAGGGCGCGGCGGGCGCTCGGGTTGACCCATGCCTCGGCGACCGCCATGCGGGGCGGGCGGTAGGCGTCGAGGATCTTGCGCCAGTCGCGGTAGATCTCGTGGACCTCGTCGCGGTCGTAGAAGGGGTGGGTGCCGGGCGGGAACTGCGGGAGGGCGTCCTCGCGGCTCAGCTCCGGGGCGCCGAGGTCGCGCAGCGGCTCGCTCAGGTCCTTGGCGAGCGCGTGGGCCACGTCGACGCGGAAGCCGTCCACGCCGCGGTCGGACCAGAAGCGCAAGGTGGTGCGGAAGTCGGCGCGGACCTCCTCGTTCTCCCAGTTCAGGTCGGGCTGCTGCGGGGTGAACAGGTGGAGGTACCACTGGCCGTCGGGGACCCGGCGCCAGGCGCTGCCGCCGAAGACGGACTGCCAGTCGGTGGGCGGGAGTTCGCCGTGCGGGCCGCGGCCGTCGCGGAAGACGTAGCGGTCGCGGGCCGGGGAGCCGGGGCCGGCCCGCAGTGCCTCCTGGAACCAGACGTGCTGGTGCGAGGTGTGGTTGGGCACCAGGTCGACGATCACCTTCAGGCCGAGCCGGTGGGCCTCGGCGGTCATGGCGTCGAAGTCGTCGAGGGTGCCCAGTCGCGGGTCGACGGCGCGGTAGTCGGCGACGTCGTAGCCGCCGTCGGCCAGTTCGGAGGGGTAGAAGGGGCTGAGCCACAGGGCGTCCACGCCCAGGGCGGCGAGGTGGTTCAGGCGCTGGGTGACGCCCTTGAGGTCACCGAGCCCGTCGCCGTCGCCGTCGGCGAAGCTGCGGGGGTAGACCTGGTAGATGACGGCCTGGCGCCACCAGTTCGGGTCCCTGGAGGAGAGGTCGGGGGTCGCGGGCGTGGTGGTGCGGACGGTCACGCGGACTCCTCTGCGGTGCGGCGGTACGGCGGTACGGCGGTGCGGTGGTTGTGCGGGCGCCGACGAGAGCGGCGACAACCAGAACTCTGTCCACATCGCCGGAAAAGTGAACGTCTGCGGCAGCCGGAGTGATTGCTTCCCGGTGTGGCGAAATTGTGATGACGCAATGAACCAGCCGTGTGTTCCCGCAGGTTGACAGGGTTCTGCCAAGAGACCCACCATGTGCTCACGCTGTGGCGCAGGTGACCGATGAGCCCAGTGTTTCTCCGACCGTGGGGGTGTCTTCTCCCCCCACCCATGCACACGCCAAGATGGGATACGTATGTCCATAGCGAGACGTGTCATCGCGCGACGCCTGCTGGGGACGGGCGCCGCGTCACTCGCCCTGTGCGCGGCCACCGTCGCCTCCGCCTCCGGCGCCTGGGCCGCCGGCACTCCCGGCGGCGACGGCTGGAAGTCCGGCGGCGCCTACCAGCCCGGCACCGGCGCCGGCACGGAGACGGCCACCGACCGCTGCCAGTTCTCGCTCGACGGTACGAACTTCCACGACTCGGTCAAGGTCGACGACCAGAACCTGAAGGTCACCGACGACGGCAAGGTCCACCTCACCGTCCGCGCCGCCGCCGACGCCACGACCTGCACCGCCTCGCTCGCCTCCTACCTCGCCCACGGCCCGACCTTCGCCACCTCCGGCGAGCAGGTCTTCGTCGACTTCGACACGGTCACGGTCAAGCCCGGCGCGACCGACACCCTCGACATCGCCGTCCCGGACTCGGGCTGCTTCGCGCAGATCGACCTGTACCGGGGCGCGGTGAAGTTCGACGGCAAGCTCGACGCGAACGACGGTTTCGAGCATGGTGACCTGCCCAAGGGTCCGGACCGGCCGGTCATCAAGGACAAGCTGATCGCGGCCTGGAACGGCGGCACGAAGAACTGCACGAGCGAGCCTCCGGCCACCGAGGAGCCGCCGACCACACCGCCGGCCGAGCCGTCGGAGCCGGAGTCCGAGGAGCCGCCGACCACACCGCCGGCCGAGGAGACGACCCCGCCGGCCACGGAGACCCCGTCGACCAGCACCCCGACCCCGGAGGCGTCCGAGTCGACGACTCCCCCGGCGCCCCGGCCGAACGGCGGCGGCGACAACCTCGCGGAGACCGGCGGCAGCAGCGCGACCGGCCCGATCGCCATCGGCGCGGTGGTGCTCCTCGCGGGCGGTACGGCGTTCGTCGTGGCGTCGAAGCGGCGTCGCACGGCGCGCTCCTGATCGAGCGTCACTGAAGGGGCCCGGGGTGCGTACCCCGGGCCCTTTGTGTGCGGTGCTCAGTGGCGGGCCGTCAGTAGCAGTTGCGGATCTTGTACACCGGGCCCCAGCCGTAGCTCGTGTTCTGCTCGCCGATCGGCACGTTCTTCAGGACGTTGCCGGACGAGCCGTAGAACGTCGCCGTCGCGCGGCTGCCGGTCTGGAAGTTGGCGTAGCCTCCCGTGCCGTTCCAGTACGACAGCGAGTAGGTGGCGCAGCGGTAGAACTTGAACACCTTGTACGTGTTCCTCGTCGGGTCCCATACGCGAGCGCACAGGTTCCCGGTCGGGCACTCGTAGCCGGGGCCCGGGGTGTAGAAGAAGTCCGCGGCCGGCGACACCGTCGGCGCCGATGCCCTGGTGCCCAGGTCGCGGTCGGACGACGCGGCCTCCGCGGCGCCGGCACCCGGGGCCAGGCCGACGGCCAGCAGGCCGGCGGCGGTGACGGCCGTACCGAGAAGGGAACGTAGACGCATGAGTGAACTCCCCCTGTGTGGTGTGGAGCTTGGTCGCCCTCAGGCTGTCAGCGCCCCTCTCCCCCTGCCACACCTTGAAGCCGTGCCTTAAACGGAAGCCCCGGCACCCTCGATGAGGGCGAGGCCCGCCGGGGTGATGGTGTGCAGGACGTTCTTGCTGCGGCGCACGCTCACCAGCAGGCCCGCCCGGCGCAGGACCGCGGTGTGCTGGCTCACCGCCGCGCCGGAGATGCCGAAGCGCACGGCGAGTTCACCGGTCGTGCGGCCGGTGACGACGTCCTCCAGGATGGCGGCCCGGGTACGGCCGATGAGCGCGCCGAGTTCCGTGCCGCCACCGGTCGCCGTGCCGGCCCCGTCCGGGCCGCCGCGCTCCCGGGCCCAGCCGAGGGTGTGCTGGATCGGGTAGACCAGGACCGGCGTCCCTTCGTCGACGGCCAGCGTCAGGGGTCTTCGCAGGCAGAAGAAGGACGGCTGGAGCAGCAACCCCCGCCCCCGCAGGCGCAGTTCGCGCTCCACGGGATAGTCGGCCTCCAGGACGGGCGGCTGCCAGCGCAGCACCGGCCGGAAACCCGCCAGCAGCCCGTCGGTGCCGCCCTCCAGGACCGCCCGGCCGCGTACGGCCCGGTCGGCGTCGACCTGGGCCAGGATCCGGGGCCAGAAGGGGGCGAGGGCGCACCGGTGGTAGGTGCGCAGGGCGGCGCCCAGCCCGCGCAGGGCCTCGGGGTCACCGTCGGCCAGGGCCCGGGCACCCGGCGGCAGCGCATGCGGATGCGGCCGGACGGGGGAGTCGGCGAGCCGGGCGAGGTCACGGCGCAGCCGGGCGCGGGGCGTGCCGAGCACGGCGTCGATCGCGCCCGCCAGGTCGGAGGAGCCGCGCGGATCCGGGGTGAGGAAGTCCGGGAAGTAGCCCCTGGGCGGCAGCAGCGCGGCGAGCAGTGCCTGTACGGAGCCCACCCGGGGCCGCACCAGCCTGCGCCACTCGTCGAGGAGCAGCGGGGCGTCCGTGCCGATCAGCGCCTGGAAGCTGGTGACGATCTCCCAGAGGGGATCGGGGGCGGCGGCGACGCGTACGCGCGCGAGGTCGTCGGCGGTGAAGTGCACCCGCAGCATGGGGTCTCCGATGGTGGTCGGTCATCGGGTGGGGGGTGACATGGGACGAGAGAACGGTGCCTCCTGTGCCCCATGACAGTGACCGAGCCGCACTTGTACGGACAAGGCGGCATTCGGTCACCGTCACCCGTGCGCGGTGGATGTCCGGACGTGACCGTCCGTCAGATGCCGGTCACCGTCTCCAGGTACAGCTTCACGAACCGGTCGACGTCCACCTCCAGGGCCACGTCCACCAGTTGCTGCTCGCGGTGGCCCACGTGGATCTCGGACTCGCCGGGGCGCGGGCGCCGGTCGACGATGGTCTGGCCGCGTGTCGGACCCGGCGCGAGGGAGACCTCCACGGGCAGGAGGCGGGTGGTGATGCCCGCCGGGTCCACGACCGCGCAGACCGCACCCGCGTCGCCGATGCCGCCGGCCTCGGGGTCGGGTGCGACGTCGGACGCGGGCGGGCGGCGGGACAGCAGCTCGGCGGCGAGGTCGGGCGCGGCCGGGCGGTGGGACAGCAGGTCGCCGGCGAGCCGGGCGCCCGGCTCCTCGCTCGCCCGCAGGCGCCGTACGTCCGCCCCGGGGACCACGACCCGCTGGAAGACGTCCAGACCGTACATGGTGAGCGGCACTCCGGCCGTGAGCAGGATCGCGGCCGCCTCCGGGTCGTGCCACACGTTGAACTCCGCGACCGGCGTGGCGTTCCCCGTGGCCACCGCGCCGCCCATGAAGACGACCCGCTCGATGTTCGCGGTGACCTCCGGGTGGGTGCGCAGCAGCAGGGCGATGTTGGTGAGCGGCGCGGTCGGGACGAGGGTCACCGGGCGCGGGGACGCCAGGATCTCGCGGCGCAGCAGCGCGATCGCGCCCACGTCGGCCGGGGCGCGGGTCGGGGCGGGCAGGCCGAGGTCGCCCATGCCGTCCTCGCCGTGCACGTGCCGCGCCGAGCGCGCGGGCTCGATCAGCGGGCGTCCGGCGCCCCGGGCGACGGGGATGTCGGGGGCGCCGGCCCGCTCCAGGACGGTCAGGGTGTTGCGTACGACGCCGTCCACGTCCGTGTTGCCCGCCACGCAGGTGACCGCGCGCAGGTCGAGCCCCGGGTGGCGGACGGCGAACAGCAGGGCCAGGGCGTCGTCGACGCCGGTGTCGCAGTCGATGATCACCGGGATGGGCTGACCGTCGTTCGTCACGGCGAGGCTCCTCTCACGGGCGGCGGCGGCCCCTACGGGAGTGACCCTACGTCCGGCGGGGCGCCCGTAGGCGTCCTCAAGCCGCGTCCCACAGCTCGGTGCCGCGCGCGGCGACCCGGTCCGCGACCCGGCCGACCAGCTCCGCACCGGCCAGGACCCCGGGCCGGCGCCCGTCCCGCAGCCGTACGGCCACCAGGTCGCCGTCCGCCGCGGCCTCCCGTTCCCCGATGACCGCCTGGTACGGCACGAGTCGGGACGCGCGGACGCGGGCGCCCAGGGTGCCCTGCTCGGGGCCGGCGAGTTCGGCGCGCAGGCCCTGGTCGAGGGCCCGGCGCAGCAGCCTCTCCGCCCGCTCCAGCTGGGCGTCCGCCACGGGGAGGATCACCAGCTGCACGGGGGCGAGCCAGGCCGGGAAGGCGCCGCCGTGCTGCTCGATGAGGTGGGCGACCGCTCGTTCGACGCTGCCGATGATGCTGCGGTGGACCATCACCGGGCGGTGCTTGGCGCCGTCGGGGCCGATGTAGTGCAGGTCGAAGCGTTCGGGCTGGTGGAAGTCGATCTGCACGGTGGACAGGGTCGCCTCCCGGCCGGCCTGGTCGGCGATCTGGACGTCGATCTTCGGGCCGTAGAACGCCGCCTCGCCCTCGGCGGCCTCGTACGGGATCCCGGAGCCGTCGAGGACCTCGCGCAGCAGCGCGGTGGCCCGGCGCCACAGCGCGGGGTCGGCCACGTACTTGCCGCCCTCGCCCGGGAGGGACAGGCGGTGGCGGACGGCGCGGATGCCGAGGTCGGCGTAGGCGCGGGCGATGAGGTGGAGGGCGGCGCGGGCCTCCTCGACGGCCTGGTCCAGGGTGCAGAAGATGTGGGCGTCGTTGAGGTGGATGGCGCGGACCCGGGTGAGGCCGCCGAGCACCCCGGACAGCTCGGAGCGGTACATGCCGCCCAACTCGGCCATGCGGAAGGGCAGTTCGCGGTAGCTGTGGGAGCGGGAGCGGTAGATCAGGGCGTGGTGCGGGCAGAGGCTGGGGCGCAGGACGACCTGTTCGTCGCCGCCGCCCAGGTCCATCGGCGGGAACATGTCGTCGCTGTAGTGGGACCAGTGCCCGGAGATCTCGTACAGCTCGCGTTTGCCGAGCACGGGCGAGTACACGTGCCGGTATCCGGCCTCGCGTTCGGCCTCCCGGATGTACTCCTCCAGCACGTGGCGGACGGTGGCGCCGTCGGGCAGCCAGTACGGCAGGCCGGCGCCCATCAGGGGGTCGGTGTCGAAGAGGTCGAGTTCGCGGCCGAGGCGGCGGTGGTCGTGCACGGTGGGCTCCCTGTGTCGAGCCGGAAGCGAGCACCCACACGACGAAGCCCCGGGGCACTCGCCCCGGGGCTTCGGATTCGCTCAGCTTTCAGCGCGCCGGGACGGGGTCCGGCGTCGTCGTGAGAGACGGGTTGACGCGCTTCATGGGGCGACCGTAACACCAGGTGCCCCGCCAGGGCATCTCTGCGAGCGCTTCCCGGACATGCGTGCGAGTCGTACGGCGGTCGAGCCCACGCCGCCAGTACCTGCAGGCCCTAGCGGACTGCCCGCCCAGAGGAAGCGGGCGAAGGGGCCGGGACCGCGGAAGCGCGCTTCGCACGCGGCTCGTCGCGCAGCTGTGCCGCGCAGCCGGCCAAGGCGAAGACCAGCAGCACCGCCCACCGCAGGGTGGCATCGCTCCAGTCCGGATCACCTGGCACGGGGAACAGCTCCAGGCCGTGCGGCAGGAACAGCGCCGCCACGACAAAGAGCGTCAGCGCGGGCGCGGCGACCAGGCTGCCCGCTCCCGGTGCCGAGCGCCGCATACCGAAGAGGGCGAGGGCCAGCGTGCCGACGGCGAGCGTCACGCCTTCCACCGCGAGCCCTCCGACGGGGAACGACTGCCGTGCGTCGGCCGCCACCCCCAGCCGGGCGAGGCTCGCCGAGGCACCCCAGAAGAGTCCGAAGGCCAGCAGGCCCACGGCCATCCGCAGCCCGCTGCGCAGCCCTCGCGAAACAGGCACCACCACGGTCGTGCGGGCCGCGGGGTCGTCAAGGAGGCAGGCGAGGCCGATGGCGGTCAGTACGGTCGCGATCCGCAACAGCACGGCGGCCGCGTCCGGTTGGACGTGCGCGGAGAACAGCGCGGGGCATCCCGTACCGACCACCCCCACCGCGCCCGCGCCGAGCAGCGGAAGGGTGCGGGCCGCCCGCAGATCGGGCCCGAGGAGGGTGCGCAGCACCGCGCCCGTGGAGGCGTTCACTCGCACTGGCCCGCCTCGCCTTCGCGCGCGGCCGGCGGGGCCGGGACGCCCAGCAGGGCGGCCGCCTCGTCGGTCGTGGTGTCCGGCGCGGTGAGTTCCGTCCACGACTGCTTCACCTTGGCGCCGACTTCGGCGTCGGGCCGCGTCAGCAGGGTCCGTACGAGGTCCTGTTCCCGCGCGTTGACGCTGAAGCCGGTGCCGGCGTTGAAGGCGTTGAGCGAGAGACCGCCGAAGGACCGCCCGGCCAGCGAGTCGTAGGCATCCCGGGTCCCGTCGGTCGCCTGGACCGCGAGCCACAGCGTGATCGCCCCGCGAGCGCGGCAGATCGCCTGGTTGTGGCTGTGTGCGGGGGCCTCGCCGGTCACCGCGCGGTGCGCGAAGCTCCCGGCGAAGCCGAGCATGTGGTCGCCCGCGAGATCGCTGTGCGTGCCCCAGTCGGTGCCGACGGGCACGGCTCCCGGCGTCCCGGCCGCACGGTCGTCGGCGCCCCACCGCGCCACCGGCAACGGAGGTACGGCACCGTCGTCGACCGTGCTCAGGAAGACGTGCTGGCGTACGGCATACCGCTTCTCCCGCGCGGGCTGTGGCACCCAGCGCAGCACTCCCCCGGTCACCTCCGCCCACTGCCGGTACCGGTCCTTGAACTCGGGGAAGGCGCAGTAGGCGATGCCGTCGCTCTCGACGCACACCTGCTGCGACGACGGGGCGTTCTCGGCGGTCGTACGGGCCTCGCGCACCTCGTCCGGCAGGCCGCGCTGCTGCGCGAAACCGGTGCCGAGCACGGCGAGCAGGGCGGCGCCGGCCGTCGCCTTGACCGCGGTCGAGCGACCACCCGCGCGGAGCACCGCCACCGCGGCCACCAGGATCACCAGGGCGGCCAGATAGAGCAGGTGCCAGCTCGCGGGACGGTGGGTGAGTGCGGTGGGCAGCGGGGGGACGGACTCGTCCTCGATGCCGACCAGACCCCACCACCGCGCATCCGACTTCGGCTGCAGTGCGCCCGCCACCGTCACGATCCCGAGCACGGCCAGGGTGAGCGGCGCGGCCACCACGGACCGGACGACGCGGGCCGCGAGGACTCCGATCACGCCGGCCAGGAGCACCACGAGCGGGCCGGTGGCGAGCTCCACCACGGAGGGGCTGCCGACCGCCGCGTCCTGAGCGGCCGCGTATCCGATACGGGCGCCGGCCAGGACCGCCGCCAGCGCGGTCACCGGCAGCAGGGCGAGCAGGTGGGCCCAGGTGCGCCGCCAGGGCGGGAGCGCCAGGAGGTCGAACATCGCGTCGGTGCCGTGCCGGTGCGAGCGGAGCGCGGCGAGGTTGGCCGCGAGCAGGGTTCCCGCCGCGATCAGCAGCAGCGACATCTGGGTGTAGCGGTCCTCGTCGTGCAGCACCGGATAGCGGTCGTCGCCGGAGAACGCGCCGTACGCCCACTGCACCAGGTACAGCGCGAACGCGACGAGTACCGCGGGGTGCCGCAGCAGCCGCACGGCTTCGGCGCGGGCGAGCGTGCGCGTGGCGGCGCCCGCCGCGGAGGGGGTGCGGCTTTCGGCACCCACCGGGGCCTCGGTCATCGTGCCGCTCATGCCGCGGCCCCCTGGCCGGCCCGCCGCCCGGTGTCGTCGAGGAGCAGCAGGTAGCCGTCCTCCAGCGCCGGGTCCACGGTCGCGGCACCCGGCGGTGGGCTGCCGATGTTGCGGAACGTGCCGTTGCCCGTCCGCCATCCGGCCAGCGCGCGCGGGTCGCGCTCGGCGCTGCTCCACACCCGGCCCTCGGCGACCGCGCTCAGGCCGACCGGATCGCCGTCGAACTTGACGACGCCGTGGTCGAGCACGACGACGCGACGGCACAGGGCGGCGACGTCCTCGGTCTGATGGGTGGAGAGCAGGACGGTCCGGCCCTCTCCGATGTCGGCGATCAACTCACGGAAGCGCAGCCGCTGTTCGGGGTCGAGGCCGACGGTCGGCTCGTCGAGGATGAGCAGTTCGGGCTCGCCCGCGAGAGCCGCGGCGAGCGCCACGCGCTGCTTCATACCGCCCGACAGCATCCGGATCCGCTTGCCGCGGTGCTCACTCAGGCCCACGGCGTCGAGCACCCGGCGCACCTCGTCGTGCCTGCGGCCGCGGTGGGTCATCTCCTTGAGGATCGCGACGTAGTCCACGAACTCGAAGGCGGTGAAGTGCGGATGGAATCCGGGGTCCTGCGGCAGGAATCCGAGGCGCCGCCTGATCTCCGTGCGCTGACCGGGGTCGCGGGCATCCCGTCCGAGCACCCGGATCTCCCCGGCGTCGGGGACGAGTGCGGTGGCCAGGGCCCGCAGCAGGGTGGTCTTGCCCGCGCCGTTGGGCCCGAGCAGGCCGGTGACGCCCGTCTGCAGCGAGAAGGACACGGAGCCGAGCGCTACGGAACGCCGGTAGCGCACACCCAGCTCTCGTACCTCGACGGTGTGGTCGGTCATCGGGCAGTCCCCTGTCGGTAGGCGGGCCATCGCTGGGCGGGCCGGTCGAATGCGGTACGGGAGAGCAGCACTCCCGCCGAGGCGACGGCGAGCACCGCCGCCGAGGCGGTCTGTCCCGCCGCGCTGAAGACGGCGTGCGAGTCGTGGGTGGCGATCAGGACGGCGAGCCAGCCGGCCCCGGCCGCGCCGGCCGCCGTGGTGGAGTCCATACGTGCCGCCAGCACAAGGCTCACGGCGGTGAGCGCACAGCCGGGCAGCAGCCACCCGAAGGCGGCGAGGCCGAGCCCGGGCAGGGCCAGACTGGCGGCGCCCGTCAGGGCGATGCAGGTGCCGAGGACCACCGCGGTGCGCAGCAGCACGAGCCGGAACGCCCGCATGGGTGCCACCAGGCCCATCTCGTGCGCGGGGTCCCAGCGCCGGCCGTAGGACACGGCCACTCCGGCCACGGGCAGCAGCGGTGCGAGACCGAGGAAGATCACTGGAGTCCCGACCGGCTCGGCGAGGCGCGAGACCAGCGCGGCGAGCAGCAACGTCAGGGCGGCGGCACCCACCCAGGACGCGCGCAGCGCCGGAGTCGCCGCGAGCAGCCGCGCCACATGGTCCGGCACCCCGGCCCGGAGCAACAGCCGCTCTCCCCTGCCGGGTACGGGCGCGTCGATCGCCACGTCGAGGCGCTCCCAGCCGCGGTCCAGGATCCGCGGGTCGATGTGGCCGGACAGCCGAGAGCGGCAGAGCGGACAGCGGTCGAGGTGCGACTCGACGGCCCGCAGGGCGTGCGGCGCCGTCTCTCCGCGCGCATAGCCGCGCAGCAGCGCGTCAGGGGTGTGGTGGTCAGTGCTCTCCTGCGGCGAACTCCGCTGCGTCATCCTTCCCTCCTCTCCATCCGGACCGCGACCGCGGCCCCTCCAGTTCCTGCTTCAGTAACGTGCGGGCGCGCATGGCGCGCGTCTTCACCGTGCCGGGCGGCACGCCGAGGACGTGCGCGGCCTGCCGTACGGTCAGGCCGTCGACCACCGTCGCCTGCATGACGTGCCGGAGCTCCACGGGCAGCCGGGCCAGCGCGTCGGCCAGATCGCCGTGCCGACCGTCGGCGAGCGCCTTCTCCTCGGCCGAGGGTTCGTCGGGTGGACGCAGCCGCCGCAGCGCCTGCTGCAGCCGCGAGCGGGCGCCGCCCGCGCGGGCCTGGTCCGCGAGCCGCCGGGAGGCGATGCGCCACAACCAGCCGCCCATGTCCGCGACCTGCTGCTGCCGGCCGGCCGCACAGGTGCGCCACAGGTCGAGAAACGTCTCCTGCACGATGTCGTCGAGCAGCGAGTCGTCCGCGCAGCGGTGGCGCAAACGGGCGATCAGCCAAGGGGCGTAGTGACGGTAGAGCAGCGCGAAGGCGTCGCGGTCCCCCTCGGCGACAGCCGCCGCGAGGTCCGCTTCGGTATCCGCATCGCGCGGCTCTCTCATCACACCCCTTCGTCGTAACGGCCCGCGCTTCCGGTTCACGCAGCCGATGTGACGCTCGTCACATTCAACCGGGGTGAACCGCTCGTTTCACGCCATATGGCGGAGGTCCATCCGGCCGGGATCCAGCCACGGAGGACGTTCGCGAACAACAAACTCCCTGACTGGACGCGATCAAGGGCGAACGGAGGACATCCCTCCCTTTTTCGGACTCGCGCACACTTTCGGACATGTCCTCAACTCGCCTGTAACGCAAGACACTTGTGCGCCTATCAAGCACAGGCGAAGCTTCCAACCGACCGCGCTTCCAGGGGAGAGCCCGACCAGATCTCCGACGGAGCGATTTGTTGGATTCACACAAAGGGGGAATTCCTTTGCGTACCTCAACCACCCTCAGACGCACAGCGGCGGTAATGCTCTCCGCGGCGGCTCTCACGGCCACCGTCGGCGCCGCCCCGGCGTCCGCCGCCACCGTCGGCGCCAGGGGCACGGCGCCCGCCTGCGTCGCCGGCTGGGTCACCAAGGCCACGTTCACGCAGACCGGTCACGCCCGTAACGACTGCGGCTACCGCGTGCGCGTGAAGATCATCTGGGCCTTCGGTGCGGACGGCACCTGCACCACGCTCGACCCGGGCTGGAAGGCCACCTCCACGGTCGCCATCCAGCCGCGCCGCTTCGACGGCGTGAACAACTGCTGAACAGCGACAACTGAGTCACAGTTGACGCCGTGAGCACAAAGGGCGTTCCCCGGAAGTCAGCTCCGGGGAACGCCCCTTGCGTGCACATGGTACGTCGGCGAACCGGCACGGCGGCGATTTCCACGATTCACGTCACCACTGCGAAGCCATGCGGTTACGCTCAGCCACAGTTCGCCGACCTGGGGGTGGTACGCCTTGGTTCACATCCGCCAACTCGATCCCACGGCTTCTCCGTTGGACTACTTCGGCTACGAGCTGAGGAGGAAACGGGAGGAGGCCGGGCTGACACTCAAGCAGTTGGGCTCGGTCCTGTTCTGCTCGGGCTCGCTGATCGGCCAGATCGAGACAACGCTGAAGGTGCCGACGCGGGACTTCGCCGAGCGGCTGGACGCGGCGCTGGTGACGGACGGGATGTTCTCGCGGATGGTCGGGCTGGTGCTGCGCAGCCAGTTGCCGACGTGGTTCCAGCCGTATGCCGACATGGAGGCGAAGGCGACCTACATCTCCACGTATCAGTGCCAGTTGGTGTACGGGCTGTTGCAGACGAAGGAGTACGCCCGGGCTGTGCTGGCCACGGGTCAACCCGCCGACCTCGACGCGCAGGTCGCCGCTCGCATGGAGCGGCAGCGCATCCTCAAGCGGGAGCAACCGCCGCTCACGTTGGTGGTGCTGGACGAAGCGGTGCTCCACCGCCCCATCGGCGGCCCGGAGGTCATGCGGAGGCAACTCCTCCACCTGTTGAGCCTCCAGGGCGAGCGCTGGATCCGCCTTCAGGTACTGCCCTTCGGGGTGGGCGGACACGCAAGCCTCGATGGCATGTTCAACCTGCTCCGTTTCGATAACGACCCGGACGTCATCTACACGGAGGACCTGATCTCGGGCCACATGACGGCCAATCCTGACACCATCCGCGACGCCGCCCTTCGTTACGCTTGCTTGCAGGGAGCTGCCCTCTCCGTGGAGGATTCAGCGGAACTGATCAAGGGCGTACTGGAGGAGCGTTATGGACAGCACACCGGGACAGGTCAACGTCCCTTGGCGTAAGTCCAGTTACAGCGGCAGCACGGGCGGCGACTGCGTCGAGTGCGCCCCGCTCGGCTCCGCCGCCTGGCGCAAGTCCTCGTACAGCGGCAGCACGGGCGGCGAATGCGTCGAGGTCGCCGCCCTCACCCCCTGCGTAGCCGTCCGCGACTCCAAGAACCCCGGCCACGGCACCCTCACGCTCTCGCCGGAGGCCTACGCCGCCTTCATCGGCCACGTCGGCAAGACCCGTACTGTCTGACTCGCTGACCCTTCTCCTCCCCACGTCTCGTCCTGCGTCCGTCGGGAGTCGTGGCAAGGCCCCCCAGATGGATTCGCCCGCGGGAACCGACTGCCGGCCCCCGAAGCCGACGGCGACTGACCCGGTCCCGTCACCCGGACGGCCCGGCGCGCTGGTGGTCGTCCTGCCGGGGTGGTGCTTTAAGAACACGTGCCGATCTTGAGCGCGTCTTCGACCACCACCCCGGGAGGTCCTCGATGCCCCGTCCCCCGGTCCGCGCCGTCGTCGCCTCGACGCTCTCGGCGGGCGCCCTGCTGACCGCGTCCGCGTGCTCCGCCGTCGGGCTGGAGGAGGCGGCCAGGGCCGTCCGCGCCCCGGTCTCACCGGCTTCCCCCGCGGCCACCGCCGGTGCGCCGACGGTGCCCGCCGCCGACCCGACCCTCACCCACGCCCAGGCCAGGGCCGCCCTCATCGGCGAGGCCGACCTCGGGGAGCCCTGGGTCCCCACCGAGGGCTTCGCCACCTGGCGGGACGCCATGCTGAAGGCGACCACCGAATCGGAAGCGTGCCATCGGCTCCTCGACAGCCTCTACACGGAGGAAGTCTTCGGCCCCGACGCCCGTACGCGCGCGTCGGTCGGCCTCGACGACGAGTGGGACGAGGCCCAGCTGCGCTACCGGATCGTCGCCCACCGGCCCGCGGACGTGGACCGGACGCTGGCCTGGCTGGGCGGGATGCCGGGCGAGTGCGGCAGCTTCACGGCCACCGCGGGCGGCGGGCCGATGGAGGTACGGGTCCGGGAGATCGAACTGCCGGAGGCCGGGGACGCCCGGCAGGGCCTGCGGGTCGTCCTCAGCGCCGTGTCCGAGTACGAGGACGCGCCCACGCTCACCCTCGACGTGGCCGCCGTGCGCGTGGGCGACGACGCGATCGTCGTCACCACCGGCGGCCTCGGCGAGGTACCGGCCGACGCCACCCAGGCGGCCGTCGAAGTGGGCGCCCACCGGCTGGCGGAGGTGCGCAAGCGGGGCAGGGCGAACATCTGACGAGGCGCCCGGCGGACGTCTGCTGCTCGGCGGACGTCTACCCGATGCGCTCCACCGCGTCCTTGGCCTCCTTCAGGCCCGCTCCGGTGATCTCCCGGTAGAGCTTGATCGCCGGGATCTTCTTGCCCTCCCGCACGAGGCCCACGACCTCGTTCATCCGCGGGTCGTCGTCACGCAGCCCCAAGTTGTCCATGATCAGGTCGAGTTTGCGCTCGACCCGGGCGACTCGCCGGTCCGCGCGGGAGATCCGGCTCTCGATGCCGAGCACCATCGCGATCCCGACCGCCACGAAAACATACCCCGTTATGTCCATGACCAACGATCTTAGGCGGACCGGGTGTCGGGACTACTCCCCGTCGAACCGCAACCGGTGGGCCACCACGTCCCGTGCCACGTCCAGTGCCGTGCGTCCGTGCGAGAACGCGTGTGCGCGCAGCCGGGCCAGTGCCTCGTCCGTGCCGACGCCGAGCTGGGCCATCATCATGCCGGTGGCCTGGTAGACCTGGTCCTGGCCGGTGGCGAGGCCGCTCAGCCACCGCTCGTCGTCCGGATCACCCGCCTCCTGCGCGCGGGGCAGCGCCATCAGGGCCAACGTCATCATCCCGGCCACCAGCCGCGCCGTCCGCAGCTCCCGGTCGGTGAGATCGCCGGGGGTGTCACGGTAGAGGTCGAGGGTGCCCACGCACACCGTCTCGTTGCCCAGCGGCATCGAGTACACCGCCCGCACCCCGGCTGCCGTGGCCTGCTGGGCGAAGACCGGCCAGCGCAGCACGTCCCGGCCGTCCGTCAGGTCGCGGGCGAGCACGGGCGCACCGCTCTGCGCCGCGGACTGGCAGGGACCGTCGCCGAGGGTGGCCTGCAGCTCGGTCACATAGGCGGCCTGCGCGCTGCTCGCGCCCAGTTGGACGGGCATGCCGTCGCTGTGCAGCGACACGCTCGCGCCCGTCACGGGCAGCAGCTCCACGGCGACATCGCACAACCGCGCCGGGACCTCACCGGAGCCCGCACCGCGCACGCCGTCGGCGATCGCTTCCGCGGCACCGGCGGACTCGCGCCCCCGCTTCCCACGTTGATCGTCTCTGGGCTGCACGGCAGCCTCCTCGTCCCGAGCGCGCCCTGCTCCGTCCCGGGCCTCCGCGGCCGTCACCGCTCGCCCGAACGACGCCCGACTACCCGTGGCCCGCCCCGCGAAACCACACCGGCCACCGCGGCGACCACCGCCGCTCCCGCTTCTCGTACGGGTCCGCGGACGGCTTGAGCCGGCATACCGACCCCGGCGTCCGGGGGCCGGTGGCCATGCCTCGTCCGTGCCGAGCGCGCCCTCGGGGTGCCGTGGTGGCGTCGGCGGCTGAGCGGGCGACCTGGAGGCGGGTGACGTACCAGGTGCCGCTCACAAAGGAGGCTGGGCGGGCGCGGGGCCGAGGGTCGTGGTGCCCGGGGCCGTGCGGTGGCCCAGTCCCGTCCGGTACGCGTCCAGGGCCGCCTCCACGCGGCCGGTGCGGCGCAGCAGGTCGCCGAGCAGCCGGCACAGATCGGCCAGGTCCCCGGCCGCGCCCGCGCGCTCCAGCAGGCTGAGGGCGCGGACGTAGTGCTCCTCGGCGGTCTCGGTGTCGCGGGCGTCCTCGGCGATGATGCCGAGGAGGCGGTGCGCGGCGGCGGAGTGCAGGGCGCCGCGTTCGGGGCTGAGATCGCTGAGCACCTCGTGCAGGAGGGCGGCGGCCTCGGCGGACTTGCCGCGCCGGTGCAGCACGTCGGCGAGTTCGACGGCGACCTGGCTGGTGTAGAGGGCGGCGCGCTGAGCGGTGAGCATGGTCCGGGCCTCGCGCAGTTCGGCCTCGGCGCGCTCCAGGTCGCCGTTCTGGGCGTGGACGTAGCCGCGCATCCAGTGGCAGTTGGCGAGTTCGGTACGGATCTGGAGCTGCCGGTACAGCTCGGCGGCCTTGGCGAGGGAGGCGTCGGCCTCCGCTATCCGCCCTTCGGCGAGGAGGGTGCGGGCGACCGAGCGGTGCATGCGGGCCACCAGGGCGGGGTCGCCGGCCTGCGGGGCGAGCGCGAGGGCGTACTCGGCGGCCTGGGCGGCGCGGGCGTGGGCGCCCATGTCCATGTAGGGGCCGATGACGCTGGCGTAGAGCAGGAGCAGGGCGTCGGGATCGTGCAGTCCGCCGCGGTTCAGTGCGTCGAGAGTGGACTCCAACAGGTAGACGGCGTAACGGAGTTCACCGGCGAGGTAGTGCGAGACGGCGCGTCCGCGCAGGGCGGGCGCCCGGGCGGGCAGCGGCGCGTCGGCGAGGACCTGCTCGGCCCGTTCGAAGTACCGCCGGGCCTCGGTCAGTTCGCCCGTGTCGAGGCCGCACTCGCCGAGTCCGAGCAGCGCGACGGCCTCCGCCTCGACGAGCCGGTGCTCGCGCGCCTCGGCGAGCAGGGCGGCGTACTGCTCCGCCGCCGCCTCGGCCTCTCCGACGGCCAGCGTGCGCTGTGCCTCGGTGAGCCTGAGGCGCAGGTCGGTGGCGAGGCGGGCCGGGCGTCCGGTCGCCAGCTCGTCGAAGCCGACGCCGAGCCGCCCGGCGAGATGCCGCAGCGCGTCGTCGGAGGGCCGCACGCGGCCGGCCTCCAGCGTGGAGACGTAGGCGGGTGTGTAGGCCGGTTCGGCCAACTGCCGCTGAGTCAGGCCGCGTTCGGCCCGCAGCTGCTGCACCCGGCGCCCGATGACCTCCGGTTCGTCACGCTCGGCCATGGCCCCCAACCCCCCTGCACCCCTTGCCGTCCGGCTCGGACGACCCCTAGGTTAAACCGTGTATTAAACGGGCTTAATACACCGCTGCTGAGAGGTCGCCGTGCTCGAACGCACCCGCACCGCCGAGCGTTACACCCGAGGGGTCGCCGCCGCCGTGGTCGCCGTGGTGACGCTGGTCCTGGCGGCGAACGCGGGGCCCGCGAGGGCGGCGGAGGCGCAGCCGGCGTGGCAGTCGGCACCCACCACGGGCCCGACCGCCTCCGCCGACCGCTAGGGCCTGTTGCGAAAGTGGCGCCTGCCGCGCAGGTCAGCAGGTCAGAGCTGGAACTCCGCCGGAGACACGCCCAGTGCCGCGCACGCCTCCCTGAGGACCGCCTGCTCCGCCTGGGAGAAGTAGCCGTCGGCGCCCGCGATCACGATGCCGGTCTGGATGACCGCACGGGCCTCGGTGGGCTTCTTCGCGGCCTTGGCGATCTCCTGCATCGCCTCGGCCTTGCCCTGCGCGAAGTTGCGGGTGAGCAGGTCCACGTGCTTGTGGAAACGCTGGCGCAGCTGGTCCGGCGGGAAGTTCTGCAAGACCTCGTTGCTGAGGATCATCGCCTCCATCTGCTGCTGCTCGGTCGGGTCCACATGCCCGTCCGCCGCCGCGACCAGGGCGCACATCGCCATGCTGGCGTCCCGGTAGGCCCCGCTTTTCAGCTCGGTCTTGAGGGAGCCGAGCTGCGTCTTGAGCAGGCCCACGAGCTGGGCGCGCGAAGCACCCCGCGAGCCGCCGGACCCGGCGCCACCGTGTCCGGCCTGCCCGGGATATCCGGTGTTTCCGGTGTGCCCACCGTGCCCGCTACTCGCTCCGTGGCCACCCTGGACCTGCTGCTGCAGATTCTTCGCCTGGTCCTTGAGCCGGTCGAACAGCGCCATTGACGTCACCTCGGTATTTCGTCGGGGTCATCCGGATCAACGCCCACCGCACGGCAGAAGTTCCACCGAGTGCCCTGTGCCCTCGTCAGTGGGCGCACTTACGGGGGTCGCGGTTCTGCTGGGCCTTGCTCTCCCGCCCGTCGGGCTCCCAGCGGCCGTCGCTCACGTGGACGAGCTTGTCGGAGATGCCGTCGATGTAGTAGCCGTACGAGTAGATCTTCTTGAAGGCGTTGCCCTTGCCGCGCCAGGAGTTCACCTGCGTCACCTTGCCGTCGGAGCCCCGCCACGCGTACGACCAGATGTCGATCACCGGGCTGACGCGCACGACCCGCTTGTACGGCGTCCAGGTCACGGCGATGGCGCTGCACGCCGGGATGGACTTCTCGTCGCGGCGCTCGTAGGTCGTCGACCTCTCCCAGCCCCACTCGTAGCTGAAGTTGCCGCCCAGCTTGCCGGTGAAGATGCCCTTGGCGAGGCCGGCGTCGAGGGAGCCCCCGACGCTCGCCTTCGCGGAGGTCTTGGTGGTGTAGCTGCGGACGAAGGTCACCTTGTCGTCGGTGCTGCCCAGGTTCTCGTGCCAAATGGAGACGCGCTGGGTCGGGCCGGTGAAGGACCAGGTGGACGTCTGCGGGTACTTGCACTGGCCGGTGAAGACCTCCCAGTCACCCCTGGGCGCGCGCACGGTGCTGATCTTGCCGAGGTACTCGTTCTCGGTCCGGAACTCGCCGGTACGCACGTTGTAGGCGCCGAAGTGGGGGTTGCCGGCGTGTCCCTGGCTGCAGAAGCGCTGAACGAGGGAGTCGGTGTTGCCGGGCGTGGTGCCCCGGATGTTCGAGGCACCGAGCGGACCGGTGGCGGCCTGGGCCGTACCGGTGGTGGACAGCAGCCCGGTGACGGCGACGGCACCGGCCGCGGCGGCGACGGCGGCCTTCTTCAGGGTGAGCCTCATGTGCGTGCTCCTGCGGTGCTTGCGGGTGTGGAGGTGGCAGGCCGTGACGCGGACGAGGAGGCTGCCCGCGCCACGGCTCGACCGAGGCTGGCAAGCGGCGGGATTGATTGGTAGCCCCGCTGATCAGGGAAAACAACCGACCACGACTGCGGCGCCGGGACCCGTCACCGCCCGCAGACGGTCCGGTACGGCACATCCCCCAGATACGTCCGCCACCGCGCCCGCGTCAGCGTCCCGCCCACCCTGGCGCACACCCGCTCGGCCACCCGGTCGGAGTCGACGACGTAAGCCTGGAGCGGGACGTGGGTGCCGGCGGCGTACAGCGTGCCGCTGTCCTCGCTGAACGCCACCGAGACGATCTCCTCGCCCGGGGTCGGCAGGGGACCGCCCAGCGGCTGCTGCGTGGCGACGTCCCAGAGCTGGAGCGTCCCGGAGCTGCCGCCCACAGCGAGCGTGCTGCCGTCGGGGCTGAGCGCCAGCGCGCTGACGCCCTCCGGGGTGTCGCCGAGCCGCGGCGGGAAGACGTTGCGCAGGACGCCGGACTTGTGCCGCAGGTCCCCGTCCCACAGGGCGACCCGGCCGGTCCCGTCGCCCACCGCCAGCCGCGAACCGTCCTCGCTGAAGGCGAGCGCGCCGATCTGGTCGCCCTGCACGAGGTTCTCGCCGGTCACCGGGCCGCTCGGGAGGCGGGCCACGCGGTTGTCGCCGACGAGCAGCCCACCGTCGGGCCGGACGGCCAGGTGGCTGCTGCCCAGACCGCTCACCGTGGAGACGCGGCGGCGGCTCGTCGTGTCCCACACCTCGTCGCGCACATCGCCGACGCCGGGTGTACGGGCGGCGTACAGGGTGCGGCCGCCGGAGCCCAGGGCGAGGCCGATGACCGCCCCGGCCGAGTCGGCGGTGGCCAGGTCCAGGGTGCCGCGCACCCGGTCGCGGCGCAGGTCCCAGAGGGTGATCCGCTGCGGCGCCGCCTCCCGGCCCGGTGCCGAGACGCCGTACGCGAACACCGCGCCGTCCGGGCTGAACGCCGTGAGCGCCAGGGTGTCACCGGGGACGACCGGGTCCGTGCCCGCGCGGGCCACGGGGAACGGCGGCGTCGGCAGGGTCCGTAGGACATGCCCGTCGCGGGTGTCGCGCAGCCGGAAGCGGAGGCCGGTGCCGCTGCCCTCGACGGTGGCGAGGGTGCGGCCGTCGGGGGCGAGCCGGGCGCCGGACAGGGCGTCGTCGTGCCAGGCCGGTGTCACCGCCGCCGTCACGTCCAGGGAGTGGACCGTGCCGCCCTCCAGGTAGCGCAGGACGGGGTGCCCGGGGTCCCAGGCGAGGCCGCCGTACATGTACTGGTTGTTCAGGGAGTGCCGGAAGACCGGGGACTCGGGGGACGACAGCCGCCACACCTGGGCCTCCGTGCCGTCGGCCACCGCCAGGAACCTGCCGTCCGCGCTGAACGAGGCGTACTCGACACCCGGTACGGCGAGGTCGGCGAGCTGCCGTCCCGAGCCGGTGTCCCAGACCCGCACGCCGGCGCCCGAGACGGCGGCCATCCGCGCGCCGTCGCCCAGGACCAGCATCGAGTCGTCGTCGCAGACGTCCGGGTCGTCCGACCAGTCGCCGGGGAGGGCGCGATGGCGGGCGACGTCCCACACCCGCGGGGCGGCGCCCCGGCCGCCGGCGGGGCAGACGGCGACGGTACGGGCGTCGGGGGCCACGTCCGCGCGGCCGACCGCCGGGCTGTCGAACAGCCGCTCGCCGTCGGCGAGGGAGCGCAGCTCGGCCCGGTCGTCGCCGGCGCGGGTCACCAGGAAGGCGCCCCGGCCGAAACCGACGTCGGAGTGCCCCGGCCACGGTCCGCCTCCGGTCCAGCGTCCCGTGGCCGTGTTCCACAGCCGGATGCCGTCCCGCCCCCTCACCGCGATCACCGTCCCGTCGAGGGACACCCCGGTCACCTGATCGCTGTCGACCGGCAGCCGGCCGGAGCCGGTGCGGCGGTGCGTGGCCACGTCGTACGTCCGCCAGGCACGGCCCTCGACGCTCAGCAGCGCGCGGCCGGCGGCGGTGAGGAAACGGCGGGCGCCGCCACTGGGGGCGGGATCGGTGAAGGTGTCCCGCTCGGGCTGGGCGAGGGCGCCGAGCAGGGCCCGGCGGGACTCGGGGAGCTGGGAGACGCGCCAGGCGGCGACGCCCAGCAGCATCGCGGTGCGCGGGTCGGTGGTGCGCAGCGAGTCGGCGACGCCGGCCGTGCGGCGGGCCGCGGTGTCGGTGCGCTGCCGGTCGTTGTCGCGGTGCTGGCTCCACGCGGCCAGGCTCACCACCAGCGCCACCGACAGGACGGCGGACAGGGCGGTGATCAGCAGCCGGGACCGGCGGGCCGTCCGCGCGGCGGCCCGCCGCTCCGTCTCGCGGGCCTCCAGCGCGGCGACCAGGAAGCCGCGCTCCCGCACGGTGAGCGAGCCGTCGTCCTCCCCGAACAGTTCCTCGGCCCGCTCCAGCCTGCTGCCCCGGTACAGGCCGTCGGGGTCGCGGTCGTGCTCCAGCCAGGCTCGGGCGGCCTCGGTCAGGCGGCGGTGGTGGCGCAGCCGCTCGCGGTCCTCGTCCAGCCAGCCGGACAGGCGTGGCCAGCTGGTGATCAGGGCCTCGTGGGCGAGCTGGACGCCGTCCTCGTCGACGGTGAGGAGGCGGGCGCGGGCCAGCCGCTCGACCACCTCCGGCACCTCGGGCCCGGTCCACTCCGCCAGGTCGGCGCGGGCCAGCGGGCGCCGGGTGTCGGGGGTGCCCCGGCCCGGCTCCACCAGCCGCAGCAGCAGATGGCGGGCGGTGCGCGCCTGGTCCTCGGTCAGCTGCCCGTACACCTCCTCCGCCGTCGCCGCGATCGCGCCGCGCACGCCGCCCGCCGCCTGGTACGCGGCCAGGGTGAGCACCCGGCCCTTGCGCCGCCGCCAGGTCTCCAGCAGCGCGTGCGAGAGCATCGGCAGTCCGCCGGGCTGGTCGACGACCTCCTCGACGATCCGCGCGGTCAACTCCCGCTCCACCAGCAGCCCGGCGGACTGCGCGGGCCTGGTCACCGCCTGCCGCAGTTCGTCGGCCGTCATCGGCCCGAGCAGCAGCCCGGCGCCGGTGAGCGCGTCGGCCAGGCCGCGGTGCTCGGCGCAGCGGGCGTAGAAGTCGGCCCGTACGGTGATCAGCACCCGCAGCCGGCCCGCCGGGTCCCGGGCGGCGAGCAGCAGGTCGATGAAGCGGGCGCGCTCCTCGCGGTCCTTGCACAGGGTGAAGACCTCCTCGAACTGGTCGACCACCACCCAGCTCTCCGGCTGGCTCTCGCCGGGGGCCAGGAGGTGGCCGTAGGTCTTCGCGGGCCGCGCGCCCGGAGTGAGGACCCGCAGCACCGCCCGACGGCTGCGGCGGCCCATCTCCTCGCGCAGGGCGGGGATCAGCCCGGCCCGCAGCAGCGAGGACTTGCCGCTGCCGGACGCCCCGAACAGCACCGCGAACCGGTGGTCGCACACCAGCCGGTGCAGTTCCTCCACCATCCGGTCCCGGCCGAAGAACAGATGCCGGTCGTCGGGCTCGAAGCGGGCGAGGCCCCGGTACGGCGGGGTGGTGTCCGCCGCCTCCGCGCGCACCGCTTCGGCGGCCGCCGCCTCCGCCTCCTGCCAGCGCGGCTCCCACTGCGCGGGGTCGCCGCCGCATGCCTCGACGTATCCCCGGACGACGGCGAGGGACGGCAGCCGTTCGCCGGCCGCAGCCTGGGACAGCGTGGTCGCGGAGAAGCCGGCCGTCTCGGCCATGCGCCGGTACGCGGGGCTGCCGGCGGCCTTGCGCAGCTCGCGGAGCTCATGGGCGAGCCGGGCCACGGGGCCGGCGGCCGGGTCCAGGGGTCTTTCAGGACGGCCCATGCGTTACGTACCTCCACACAGCCGACGAATCCGACGTCAGGGGCGGTGACGATACGTCGCTGAACATTTCACCCTGGCCCGCACTGAGTGACGTACGGGTAAATGAAAGGCGACGGAATATTCACCACCGGACAAGTCATCAATGATCATGGATTTCTCTTGTCCTGACAAAGTAGATGCGGCAATCAATCCTCCGGTTCCTGGAAATCCCCGCGAACCATCGCGCGGAATTGACGGAATTGATCGCTCTGGGCGGAGGGAGTGCCGATCAACGCTCCGCTCGCCAGTCTCGGTGTCACCGCCGGATCCCGGCACACCGAGCAACTGGAGAAGACCGTATGTCCCAGGCAGTCAAGACCAGGCGGACCTCCCGCCTCGGCAAGGCCGCGCTCGTCATGGGCAGCGCCGCCGCCCTGACCGTCGGCCTGGCCGGCAGCGCCGGCGCCGCCGTGCTGAAGCCCTTCCCCTACATGGGCGGCAGCGCCCCGGCCCAGGAGATGTTCCAGCCGCTGTTCGACTACGACGCGGAGGGCTGCTACCCGGCGGCCGCCGTCGACGCGAGCGGCCGGCTCAACGGCGGTCTCCACAACGCCGGATCGCTCGGCGGCGGATGCAAGAGCGGTCACCTCGGCCAGGCCAACACCTACTCGCGGGCCAAGTGCGACAGGGGCTCCGGCTGGTGCGGCATCGTCTACACCCTGTACTTCGAGAAGGACCAGGGCGTCGCCGGCGCCGCCGACGCGTTCGGGCACCGGCACGACTTCGAGGCCGCCGTGGTCTGGTACCACGGCAGGGACCAGTGGCCCAGTTACGTGTCCGTGTCCGCGCACGGCAACTACACCACCAAGCGCTTCAACGACGTGGAGCGGGAGGGCAAGCGCTTCAAGGTCGTCTACCACAAGGACGGGCAGCTCCCGGCCGGCCCCTTCGGCACGCACTCCTTCCGCTTCGCGAAGGCGGGCGAGCGGGGCGAGGCGTGGGGCAACGGCAGCTGGGACCGCCCGGCCCTGGTGCCCTACGACACCCTGTGGAGCCGCAACCGCACCGCCTGGAACGCGCTGGAGAACTCCAGCTGGGGCAGGGCCAACTTCCCGCTCCAGGACAAGAACGACCACTTCCGCAGCACCCTGAACAAGGCCAAGCCGGCCGGCATCAGCTTCAACGCCTGGAGCTGACACCCGGCACCACAGCCGCCCCCGGCGGGGACGCCCCCCCTGTCCCGCCGGGGGCTTCCTCTTGCCCCCGGAGTTACGTCGCCTTCACCCGCTGACCTGCAACTGACGCAGCCGCTCGTGGACGTTCTCCAGTGCGCCCCGCCGACGCCCCGGGACGCGGCCGCGCAGCTCCGCCAGGTGGGACCCCAGTTCGCGCGCGAGCGCCGCGTCGCCGATCTGCCCCCACTGGTGGTGGGCCCGGTCGACGGCGGCCTGCACGGCGGGCAGGTCCGGGCTCTGCCCCGCGGAGAGCCTTGCCGAGGCGACCGTCAGCCAATTCCGGCAGCTGCGCACCGGGTCCCCCGCCAGCATCGCCAGATCCGCCCGCACCTCGATCCAGTGCAGGGCCTCCTCCGAGGCATGCCCATGGGCCCGGATGGCGACCTGCTCATGATGCGCGGCCAGCACATCGGCCTCACCATGCCGCCCCGCCTCCACCGCAGCACTGATGGCGGCATGCGGATCACCGGGCGCGCGCGGCGACGCCGGCTTCTGCGCGGGACTCGGGGCGGGGGGTCGCGTGGGGATCGGGGGGATGGTGTGCGCGGGGATGTGTGGGGGGTTCGGGGCGGGGGCTGGCGCGGGAGCTGGGACGGGAGCCGGCACGGGAGCTGACGCGGAAGCCGACCCCGGAACCGACCCGGGAGCCGACCCCGGACCCGACACGGAAGCCGACCCCGGACCCGACACGGAAGCCGACCCCGGACCCGACACGGAAGCCGACCCCGGACCCGACACGGGGCCCGACCCCGGACCCGACACGGGGCCCGACCCCGGACCCGACACGGAAGCCGACACGGGAGCTGGCACGGGAGCTGGCTCGGGAGCTGGGACGGGACCCGACCCGGAAGCCGACCCCGGAGCTGACGCGGAAGCCGACACGGGAGCCGACCCCGGACCCGACCCGGGAGCTGGGACGGAAGCCGGCACGGGAGCTGGGACGGAAGCCGGCACGGGAGCTGGGACGGAAGCCGACCCCGGACCCGACGCGGAAGCCGACCCCGGACCCGACACGGGACCCGACCCCGGACCCGACGCGGGACCCGACCCCGGACCCGACGCGGGATCCGATGCGGAAGCCGACCCGGGAGCTGGGACGGGAGCTGGCGCGGGAGCTGGGACGGAAGTCGACCCCGGAGCCGACGCGGAAGCCGACACGGGAGCTGGCGCGGGAGCTGGCTCGGGAGCTGGGACGGGACCCGACCCGGAAGCCGACCCCGGAGCTGACGCGGAAGCCGACACGGGACCCGACCCCGAACCCGACGCGGAAGCCGACCCCAGACCCGACGCGGAAGCCGACCCCGGACCGGACCCGGGACCCGACCCCGGAGCCGGGCCGAGGTTCTGCGCTGGACTCGGCGCCGGAACCGGCGTGGAGCCCGCCGGGCTCTGGGCGGCACCGGGCGCGGGAGTCGGCGTCGGGCTCGGAGCCGAACCCGGCTCAGGGGGCGCCGCGTTGAGCGCAGGGAGCCGCAGCGTCTTTTCCTCGGACGCCCCCGGCAGGTTCGGACTCTGGGCCGAACTCTCCGCAGGGAGCGGTACGGAACTCGGCGCCGGAAGCTGCGGGGAACTCTGCGCGGGCGCCTCCGACGGGGGCGTCGCGCTCAGCGCAGGGAACTGCAGCGTTCTTTCCTCGGACGCCGCAGGGGTCGGCGCCGCGCTCACCGCACCGTGCTCGGCGCTCGGCCCGGGAGCCGGTACAGAACTCGATACGGGAACCGGCGCGTCAGTGGAGTCAGGGAGCGGCTGGCGCGGCGCCGGAAGCTGCGACGCACTCTGCGCGGGCGCCTCCGTCGGATTCTGCTGAGGACTCCGCGTCGGACTCTGGGCCGGACTGGGCGCAGAGGACGGCACGGCACTTGCCGCAGGGAGCGGCGCACTTGCCGCAGGGAGCGGCACGGAGCTCGTCGCAGGGAGCGGCTGGGTCGGCGCCGGAAGCTGCGAGGCACCCTGCGCAGGGGGTTCCGGCAGGTTCTGGCGACCGGTGTGCGCCGGGGGCTGCGGCCGGTCCTGCTGGGCGCCCGGCGTCGGGGGCCGCAGGGGTTCCTGCTGGCGGGCCGGGCTGTGGGGTGGCTCCTGGTGGATGCCCCGCGCAGGCACCTGCGGCGCGTTCGGTGCGGTCAGGACGATGTCGATGCCCGCGCCGGCGTCGGGGGCGATGCGGTACAGGGCCTGTTGGTGGAGCTGGTCCAGGGGCGGGCGGTGGCCGCTGCGCAGCAGGGTCGCCACGGCCTTCATGTACGCCGGCCCCGCCACCGTCCGGCGGCTCGGCGGCGGCGCGACACGGCCGTACACCGTGTTGTTGTGGCCCGAGTCGAGGGGGTGGGCGCGCAGCCACTCCCAGGTCTCGGTGTCGGCGTGCAGGTCGAGCAGGAGGGATGTCGAACCCGGTGCGCGCAGGCGCAGTTCCTCGCGGATCCAGTGCCAGGGGAAGCCGGTGTAGCGGACCGTCGACGGGGTCGTCCGGGCCAGCGCGAGGTGGGGGAGGTGCTGGCGGCGGTCCAGTTGCAACTGGCCGGTGACGAAGACGGTCAGCGGGCCGGGGGAGACCGCCGCGGCGCGCAGCCGGGTGAGGACGGCCTGTGGCTCCAGGGGGTCGGCGAGTTCCACGACGTTCGCCGTGTCCGTGCCGGACAGCACCGCGGGCGGCACGGCGGCGAGGACGGGGAGCACGGAAGCGGCGTCCACCAGACAGCCCTTGCCCGCCGGTGCGGCGGCCAGCAGCAGAACGGTTCCGGGCATCGGTCCCTCCCCATCCCCCGTCGATCACGTACGGCAGCACCGTAACCGCTGCGGCCGCGAAGAGGGATCTCAGGACCGTTTACGTCCGATTCCGTCCCCATTCCCCACACCGGCTCTCCGCCGTACCGCGAACACCGTCGTGTCGTCGGCCAGATGCCCACCGCAGTGCCGCAGCGTGCTCTCCCGGACGAAGGCGACCAGCCGCCGGGGCTGCGCGATGTCCGGATCGGCGGCGACGGCGGCGGCGACCTCGTCGGCGAGCGGGTAGAAGGTGCCGTCGCCGTCCCGGGCCTCGGTCACGCCGTCCGTGGTCAGCAGCAGCGTCTCGCCGGGGCCGAGGGGCACGTGCAGCACCGGCGGCGGGCCCTCGACCGGGGCGAGGCCGCCCAGGCCGAGGGGCAGGCCGTGGCCGGTCGGCAGGGACCGTACGCCGTCGGGACGGACGACGAGCGGGGACTCGTGGCCGAGGACGACGGCGTCCAGCGCGTCCGGCCGCTCCTCGGGGAAGCCGAGCAGGACGGCGGTGGCGAACCGGTCCCCCTCCTCACCGCCGAGGGCCGTGCGCATCCGGATGTGCCGCTGCATGCGGACCTCCAGGCGTACGGCGACCGTCGTCAGGTCGGGCTCGTGGTAGGCGGCCTCCCGGAACGTGCCGAGCAGCGCGGCGGCCGCCTCCACGGCGCCGAGCCCCTTGCCCTGGACGTCACCGAGGATGACGCGGGTGCCGTGCAGACCGGTCTGGATGTCGTAGAAGTCGCCGCCGACCCTGGCCGCGCTGTCGGCGGCGAGGTACACGGCCGCGTGGTCGAGGCCGCCCCAGCCCGGCGGCAGCGGGCGCAGCACGGTACGGCGGATGGTCTCGGCGACGTCCTGCATGTGCAGCATGCGCTGCTCGCCGCGCACCCGGACGACGCAGGCCAGCGTGGCGAGGACGCCGCCGACGCCGGCGAGGACGAGGTCGGGCAGGCCGGCCTGGTACTCGTGCGGCAGGACGGCGTCCGCGGTGGCGTAGGTGGCGGGCGCGAGCACCGCGAACACCGCCGTCCCCCACACCCCGCAGATCGCGGCGGCGATACCGGGCACCAGCACCATCCAGGACAGGATCCGGAAGTCACTGCTGGTCTCGTAGTCGACCGCCACGATGCCGATGAGCAACAGCAGCGGCGGCACCCAGGCGACGCTACGGTCGCGCACACGCAGCAGCTGCGGCCGGCGCGCGCTGCCCAGCGCACTGGCTCCACCGTCGCTGACGGCCCTCATGAGCCTCAGCGAATCACGGCGTTCGACGCGCCGCATCCGGGTGCCCGGGGCCTTCCCGGCAGTGCCGACTTGCCGGCCGGCGCCCTCAGGTGTGCCCTGGATGCGGGGGCGAGGAGAGAGGAGTGCTCTCATGGCTCATGCGGCACCCGTGCCCGGCGGACGGTCCGGACGGTCCGGACGGGCGACGACGACCGGCAGGACCGGCACGAGCGCCCCGCCCGACCTCTTCAGCGCACGGACGCACCGCGTCGCGAACGTCGCCGCGGCGATCGTCCTCGGCCTCGTCTACGGCTACTGGGCCGCGGCGAACCGGCGCTCCGGCGGGGAGATCACCGGCTGGAACCTGCTTTTCGGCTTCGTCACCGCTTTCGTGTTCATGGCGCTCTACCTCGCCGTGCGCGCGCTGGCCCCCCGGATGAAGCGCGAGCTGCACGCGCTGCTGTGGTCCGCCTTCGCGGGCTGCGCGTTCGGGTTCCTGTTCAGCCAGGCCGACCAGAGCGTCCTCAGGTCCGCGCTCATGGCGGCCGTGATCGGCGCGGCCTTCTTCGTCGTGCTGTTCTACCGCTACTACACCCACGAGGACGCCCAGGGCCGACGGATCGGCTGAGGGCTCGCGGTCCGGCCCCGGCTGCTCGCCGGGGCCGGACCGTTCCCCTTCATCCACCCACTTCATCCACCCACGTCATCCACCCACGCGATCGCTCCACTCGCTCCCCCGATCCATGAGACACCCGTTCGGGTGAACTCTCCACCGGAGAGCGCATCGGTGCGGCCGGATGCAGTCATACGACTGGCGCCCCCGCCCCGGTGCTCCTTGCCTGTAGGGGTGCCCACCCGTCTGCGGAACGCCCTGTCGGCGGCGCTGATCGCGCTGTCGTGCCTCCTCGTGCCGTTCGGCGCGCTGGCGGCCTGGGTGACGTACGGGCTGGCCGACACCGGGCGGTACGTCACCGCCATGGCGCCGCTCGCCGCGGATCCGGCCGTGCAGGGCGCGGTGGCGGACACCGTCGGGGCCGGGATCATGCAGGAGGTCGCTCCCCGGCTCCACCCCGAGTGGGAGGCCCGCGACGAGCGCGGCACCGTGCGGCCCTTCGTGCGGGACGCGGTGCGCTCGTTCACCCGGACCGAGGCGTTCCGCACGGCGTGGGAGGCGAGCAACAGGGCGGTCCACGGCGCCGTGCTGAGCGCCCTTCAGGACGGGCGCGACCGCGCGGTCACCGTCGATCTGGCCCCGGTCACCGCCCAGGTCAAACGCCGGCTCACCGAGGACCACGTGCCGTTGGCGCATCGCATCCCGGTCGAGCACACCGAGGTCGCCGTGCTCCCGGCGCACGAGCTGGACCGGCTCAGGAAGGGGTACGACGTGCTGGAGGTCGCCGGTTTCTGGCTGCCCGTCTCGGCCGCCGTGCTCGCCGCGACCGGCATCGCGGTCGCCGCCTGCCGCCGCCGCGCGGTCACCGCGACCGCGCTGGGCTCGGCCCTCGGCGGCGGCTTCCTGCTCCTCGCGCTGGCGATCGGCCGCCGGCTCACGCTGGCCGACCTGCCCGAGGCGGCCCACCGTCCGGCCGCGGGCGCGGTCTACGACGCCCTGACCGAGACCCTGCGCACGGTGTCCTGGCTGCTGATCGCCCTCGGTCTGACGGTCGCTCTCGTCTGCCGGCTCACGGAGCTGTTCGCACGACGCCGGCGAGCGTCCGCAGCGCCCGCCGCAGATCCGGCTCCGGGGCCGACGCGAGCCCGAGTCTGACCGCGTCCGGGGTGCGGCTGGGGTCGACGGCGAAGGCGGGGCCCGGCGTCACCGCGATGCCGTGCGCGGCCGCGGCGGCCGTGAAGGTGTCCGCACGCCACGGCGCGGGCAGCTCCCACCAGGCGAAACAGCCGCGCGGATCGGACCGTACGGCGAATCCGCGCAGCTCCTCGCCGAGGAGGCGCTGCCGGTGCGCGGCGTCCGCGCGTTTGGCCGCGACCAGCCGCCGCACCGTCCCGTCCGCGATCCACCGCACGGCCGCCGCCACCGCGAACCCCCCGGCACTCCACCCGCCGGACCGCACGGCGGCCGCCACCGCCTCGACGCGCTCCTCGGGAACGACGACGAAGCCGACGGTGAGCCCGGGGGCGACGCGCTTGGAGAGGCCGTCGACGACATGGGTGAGGTCGGGCGCGTGGGCGGCGAGGGGGTCGTCGTCGGTGAGGAAGGACCAGATGCGGTCCTCGACGACCGGAATGTTCAAGTCGACGGCGAGACGGGCGAGTTGGCGTCTGCGCTCGGGGCTCGTCGTCAGCGAGGTCGGGTTGTGCAGGGTCGGCTGGAGGTACAGCGCGGACAGGGGGGCCGTGCGGTGGGCGGCGGCGACGGACTCCGGGAGCGGGCCCTGCGCGTCCGTGGCCAGCGGCACCAGGGTGATGCCGAGCCGGGCGGCGATCTCCTTGACCACGGGGTACGTCAGCGCCTCGGCCCCGACCCGGCCGCCGGGCCGGACCAGGGAGGCGAGGGTGGCGGCCACGGCCTGACGGGCGTTGCCGGTGAAGAGGAACCGGTCGGGCGCGGGGTGCCAGCGCGGGGTGGCGAGCAGGGCGGCCGCCGCCGCGCGGGCCTCGGGTGTGCCGGTGGCGGCGGCCGGGCGCAGGGCCTCGGTCAGGACGTCGGAGCGCAGGAGCGGTGCGAGGGACCGGGCGACCAGCTCCGGCTGGCCGGGCGCGGACGGGTAGGTGAGCTCCAGGTTGACCGGCGCCGCGGTCGCGGCCTCGACGAGGGTCCGCCCGGTTCCTTCCGGAGCGGCCCGCACGAAGGTGCCGCGGCCGACCTCGCCGACGACGAGCCCGCGCCGCACGAGTTCGGCGTAGACCCGCCCGGCGGTCGATCCGGCGATCCCGCGCCGCCGGGCGAACACCCGCTGCGGGGGCAGCCGGTCACCGGGCTTGAGCCTCCCGGCGGTGATGTCGTCGGCCACGCGGTCGGCCAGCCGCCGGTAGTCGTCCACGCGCTGCCCCCTGACCAGGCCGTTCCCATTGCACCGAGGGCAAAGATCTTATTGCACCGAGGAGTTGGGGCGATCTAGGGTCGTCTCCATGAGCCCCTTCCTCGCATACGAGGACAAAGGCGCCGATACCTCATCGGTCCCCCTCGTTCTCGTCCACGGCCATCCCTTCGACCGCACGATGTGGACCCCGCAGATCGAGGCGTTCGCCACCACTCGCCGGGTCGTCGCCCCCGACCTGCGTGGCTACGGCGCCTCCCCGGTCGTCCCCGGCGTCACCCCCCTGTCCGTCTTCGCCGCGGACATCGAGGCGCTCCTGGACGACCTGAAGGTGGAGACCTTCGTGCTGGCGGGCCTGTCGATGGGCGGCCAGATCGTCATGGAGTGCTACGACCGCTTCCCCGGCCGCGTCCGGGGCCTGGTCCTGGCGGACACCTTCGCCTCGGCGGAGACGGCCGAGGGCAAGCGGGCCCGCGGCGCCATGGCGGACCGGCTGCTGCGCGAGGGCATGCGCGGGTACGCCGACGAGGTGCTGGAGAAGATGGTCGCGCCGTACGCCGACGCCGAGGTCAAGGCCCATGTGCACCGCATGATGACGGCGACGGCCCCGGAGGGCGCCGCGGCCGCCCTGCGCGGGCGGGCCGAACGCCCCGACTACCGCGCCCTGCTCACCCGCGTCACGGTCCCCGCCCTGGTCGTCGTGGGCGAGGACGACGCCTACACCCCCGTCGCGGACGCGGAGTCGATGCACGCCGCGCTCCCCGACTCGACGCTGCGGGTGATCGAGCGGGCGGCGCACATGCCGAACCTGGAGCGGCCGGCTGAGTTCAACGAGGCGCTGGGGGCGTTCCTGGCCCGCATCGACGGGTGACCCGTACCCCGCCTGCTCACCTGCTCACCGCTTCCCTCACCTACGAACCGCTCCAGGCCATCTGCATCAAGGCCACGAGCAGTACGAAGGTGATCGCCACCCCTTGGACAGCCTTCCCCCAACCGGGCATCGGCTCGCCCCTCCTGGCCGCCGAACGCGCGGCGACGAAGGCGACCACCAGGCCGACGACGGCGAGGGGCCGAGCACCAGGGTCAGCCAGTTGACCTGCACGGGTGTCATCTCGGATCTCCTTGTTCCCTACGGTGACCGGCGCCCCATCATCGGCGCGCACCACCGGGACCCCTCCCGATGAGGGAGGATTCGGTCATCCCACCCGCGAGCGGAAGGCCGGGACTTGGACACTGCGGCTGCCGAGTGGACGGCCTCCCCGGACGGCAGGCCCCGACGACGGGCCGGACGGTGGCTCCCCGCCCTCCTCCTCGCCGGCGTCACCGTCGTCGTGGGATGCCGGGTCGCCGACACCGACGGCATCACCCCGGTCCCCCAACTCCTCGCCTTCCTCCCCTGGCTGCTCGTCCCCACGGGATGCGCGCTGCTGCTCTCCCTGCTCGCCCGCTGGTGGGTCGGCCTGTTCTGGGGCGTCGTGGTGCTCGGACTGCTGGCCTGGTTCATCGAGCCGTACGGCAAGAGCGAGCAGCCGGACGGGCCCCCGCTCGCCTCCTTGCGCGTGCTGACCTCGAACGTCGAGTTCGGGCACGCGACCGACGCCCTCGTCGCCGCCGTCCGCCGCGAGCGGCCGGACATCGTGTTCGTCCAGGAGTGCGAGTACGGCTGCGACGCCACGCTCAAGCGGGCCCTCGGCGCCGACTATCCGCACCGGGCTGCGCGGGTGGCCGACGGATCGGCGGGGTCGGTCGTCCTCAGCCGCTTCCCGCTGGCGCCCGCCGACGGGGTCGACGGCGCCATGGCCATGCCCGGCGCCGTCGCGGACGTACGCGGGCACGCCGTACGGCTCCAGCTCGCCCACCCCATGCCGCCGCTGCCCGGCCGGACCGACCAGTGGCGCCGGGAGCTCGACGAGCTGCGGGACTTCGCCGCCGCGGACGGCCGGACGCCGCTGATCCTCGCCGGGGACTTCAACGCCTCCCAGGACCACGCCGCCTTCCGCCGCATCCTCGACACCGGGCTGCGTGACGCCGCCCGGCTCACCGGCGCCGACCGCACGCCCAGCTGGCCGGCCCGCACGGCGCCGACGCTCGGGGTGCAGATCGACCACGTGCTCCTCTCCGCCGACTTCTCCGCCGGCGCCACCCGCTTCCTCGACCTCCCCCGCACCGACCACCGCGCCCTCCTCGCCGACGTCACGCTGCACCGGCGCCCGTGAGGGGCACACGTCGGCGCGGCCGCCCTGTGCAGGAGGGCGACCGCGCCGGGTGTGGGGGGTGGGTTCCGGCCGGACTAGGGCCTGTTGCGAAAGTGGCGTCGTCGCCCGAAGGGCGGCCGCGCGGCGTCCGGTGCGCCCTCTCGGCGTGCCGCCCGGAAGCCCTCGTACTGGGCGTACTCGGGCTTTCGGGCGGTGCGGCGAGAGGGCGTGCCGGGCGTCGCGCGGCAGGCGCCACTTTCGCAACAGGCCCTAGACGCCCTCCGTCCCTCGGGGCCGGCGGCTCAGCGGGCGTCCTGAGCCCGCCGATGCCTGTGCCCCACCGCGCGCGGGGGCGGGGCCCTGCCGCCGTGGCGCCCTCGGTGCCGGCGGGCAGGCCCGTCAGCGCGGCGCGCGGGATGATCTCCGTGGGCCGAGCCTCCGGCCGCGTCGTGGAAAGTACGCGCGCCCCGCACCCCGCACCCCCGCCCGGGGCGCGGGGATCTTCGGGTTTGAAGGCGTTGTCAGTGGCGCAGTGCATTATCGAAACCGGGAGGTGGGGCAGGTGCGGGCGATCGCTTACGACTGTGACGTGCTCGTGGTCGGCGGTGGGATCGTCGGGCTGGCCACGGCGTATGCGATCACGCGTGCCGCGCCGGGCACGAGGGTGACCGTGCTGGAGAAGGAGCCGGGTCCGGCCCGGCATCAGACGGGGCGCAACAGCGGGGTCATCCACAGCGGGATCTACTACCGGCCGGGGTCGCTGAAGGCGCGGTACGCGGTGCGGGGCGCCGCCGAGATGGTCAAGTTCTGCGCGGAGTACGGCATCGCGCACGCCGTCACCGGCAAGCTGATCGTCGCGACGGAGCGGGAGGAGCTGCCGCGGCTGCACGCGCTGGTGCAGCGCGGCCGGGAGAACGGCATTCCGGTGCGGGAGCTGGGCGCCGCGCAGATCGCGGAGTACGAGCCGGAGGTGCGGGGGCTCGCCGCCATACACGTCGGGACGACGGGGGTGTGCGACTTCGCCGGGGTCGCCCGGCAGCTCGCCGAGGCGTCGGGGGCGGAGATCCGGTACGGCGCGCAGGTCGAGCGGGTCGACCGGCGGGCGGAGCTGGGGGTCGCCGTACGGACCTCGCGCGGGGAGGTGGTGCGGGGGCGGGTGCTGGTGAACTGTGCCGGGCTGTACTGCGACGAGGTGGCCCGGATGACGGGGGACGAGCCGGATGTGCGGATCGTGCCGTTCCGGGGGGAGTACTACGAGCTCGCGCGGCCCGAGCTGGTGCGGGGGCTGGTGTATCCGGTGCCGGATCCGGCGTTCCCGTTCCTCGGCGTGCATCTCACGCGGGGGATCGACGGGGGCGTGCACATCGGGCCCAACGCGGTGCCGGCGCTGGCCCGGGAGGGGTACGGGTGGGGTGTCGTACGGCCGCGGGAGGTCGGGGCGACGGTGGCGTGGCCCGGGGTGTGGCGGATGGCGCGGCGGCACTGGCGGTACGGGGCGGGGGAGCTGCGGCGGTCGGTGTCGCGGGGTGCGTTCACGGTGGCGGTGCGGAGGTTGTTGCCCGCGGTGTCGTCCGACGACCTGGTGCCCGCGGCGGCGGGGGTGCGGGCGCAGGCGGTGCTGCGGGACGGGACGCTGGTGGACGACTTCCTGATACGGGAGGGGGCTCGGGCCGTGCATGTGCTGAACGCGCCGAGTCCCGCGGCGACGGCTTCGCTGCCGATCGGGAGAGAGGTGGCGCGGAGGGCGTTGGCGGTGCTGGAGGGGGTTTGAGCGGGGCGGGGTGGTTGGGGCCGACGTCGATGTTCTTCGCCCCCGCCGCCCCTACCCGTCCCATCCTGAAGGGGCGCTGCCCCTTCGACCCCGGCGTCCCTGGGGGCCTGCGGCCCCCAGACCCC